>CACNHI010000007.1 GCA_902620265.1 uncultured Pelagibacteraceae bacterium
ACAAATGAGCTGAGGAACTTACCGGAATAAATTCAGATATACCCTGAATTGTTGAAAGCAGAAGTATCTCAAAAAAATCAAAAGTCATTTAATTTCTTGTATTCTATATAGTTTTAAAATGAAGCAATAACGTGAGAAGATATGTGGTATGCAGAAAACGAATTTTATTAGTAAATATAAGGATTTTTAGATAAAATAGGTAAAATATACTGTCCTATTAAACGTTTATAAATTGTTTTGGTTAGTATATAAGCCTCCAAATTATGCCAGATAAAATGCTTAAATTTGTAAAAATAGGTCAACAAAACCCACCTAAAAGAGAGGTTGATTTAAGGAAAGAGGATTTTAATGAGATATATGATGAGTTTATAAGCAACAAGGCAAAAGAGCAATCAAGCAGGTGTTCTCAATGCGGAGTTCCTTTTTGCCAGGTTCATTGTCCTTTAAGCAACAATATTCCAGATTGGCTAAAACTCACTGCTGAGGGAAGATTGGAAGAGGCATATCAACTATCGCAAAGCACAAATAATATGCCTGAAGTTTGTGGAAGAATATGTCCACAGGATAGGTTATGTGAAGGAAATTGTGTTATTGAACAATCTGGACATGGTACAGTAACAATTGGCTCAGTAGAAAAATTTATAACTGAAAACGCGTGGGCAAATGGATGGGTTAAGCCGATTAATGTAAAATCTGAGTCAGAACAAAGTGTGGGTATTATTGGAGCAGGCCCTGCAGGTTTAGCATGTGGAGAACAACTTAGAAAATCTGGGTATCAAGTAACAATATATGATCGTTATGATAGAGCAGGGGGATTATTAATCTATGGAATACCTAATTTTAAGTTAGAAAAATTTGTAGTCGAAAGACGTACGGAGCTTCTTAAAAAAAGTGGAATAAATTTTGTCCAAAATTTTGAAGTAGGTAAAGATGCAACTCTAGATCAGTTAAGAGAAAAACATGATGCGATATTAATCGCAACTGGAGTTTACAAACCTCGTGAAATTAACATTCCTGGTAGCGATTTAAATAATATTTTTCCTGCTATGGAATTTTTAACTGCATCAAACAAAAAAGGCCTAGGTGATAAAGTTGAAAAATTTGATGATGGCACTTTAAATGCTGAAGGGAAAAATATAGTAGTTATAGGGGGTGGGGATACAGCAATGGACTGTGTTCGAACTGCTGTAAGACAGAATGCAAAATCAGTAAAGTGTTTATATAGAAGAGACAAAGAAAATATGCCAGGGTCTTCTAGAGAAGTTGCAAATGCTGAGGAAGAAGGCGTGGAATTCGTGTGGTTATCGAGCCCTAAGGAATTTCATGGAAGCAACAAAGTAGAAAAAATTACTGTAAACAAAATTAAACTAGGTGAACCAGATGATACTGGACGAAGAAAACCTGAAATTCAGAATGAAGGAGGCTTTAATTTGGATGTTGATATGGTTATTAAATCACTTGGATTTGATCCAGAAGATCTTCCAAAACTTTTTGATAGCAATGATCTTCGAGTTTCAAAATGGGGAACAATTAAAACAAATTTCGAAACTTTAGAAACTAATGTTCCAGGTGTTTTTGCAGCCGGAGATATTGTGAGGGGAGCATCCTTAGTAGTATGGGCAATTAAAGATGGAAGAGACGCTGCTGAGTCAATTATTAAACATCTAAAGGAAAAGCAAATTTCAAAAATAAAAGTCGCGTAATGCAAAGATATTTTAAAAATAAAAAATTACTTGAAAGAAATAATGTTTACTCAAAGGATATGGAGCATGATGCTTGTGGAGTAGGTCTAGTCGCATCGACCGAAGGAAAAAAATCAAGAGAAGTAGTAGAATATGGTATTCAGGCTTTAAAGGCTGTATGGCACAGAGGTGCTGTAGATGCCGATGGTAAAACAGGAGACGGAGCCGGTATTCACGTTGAAATCCCAAAAGAATTCTTCAAAGAAAAAATAGAGGTAACGGGACACGTATATGATAACTCTGAAATTTGTATTGGTATGATATTTTTACCAAGAAATAATTATGAGGCACAAGAAAGTTGTAGAACGCTGGTTGAAAAAGAACTGACTCAGAATGATTTTAATATTTATGGTTGGAGACAAGTTCCAGTTAATACAAAAGTTTTAGGAGAAAAAGCAGAACAAACCAGACCTGAAATCACTCAAGTTCTATTTCGACATAACAACCAAAAATTATCTGGCAAATCATTAGAAATAAAGCTTTATGAGACAAGAAGAAAAATAGAGAATAATATAAGACAAAATCATTTAGATAATTTTTATATTTGTTCCTTCAGTTCTAAATCGATCATTTATAAAGGTATGTTTTTAGCAGAAGCATTAGCTGATTTTTATACCGATTTAGCAGATGAAAGATTTATTTCTAGGTATGCAATTTTTCATCAAAGATTTTCAACTAATACTGCTCCAAGCTGGGATCTTGCTCAACCTTTCAGATCTTTAGCTCACAACGGTGAAATAAATACTCTTAAGGGAAATGTTAATTGGATGAAAGTGCATGAACAAGAAATGTCGAGCGAGGTATTTGAGAATGTTGAAAATTTAAAACCTGTAATTTTACCAGGAAATTCTGATTCAGCATCTTTGGATAATGTATTTGAATTATTGAATATTTCCGGTCAACCAGCTCCTTTAGCTAAACTTATGTTGATACCTGACGCATGGTCAAAAAAAAGCGAAGTGCTTCCAAAAGATCATCAAAGATTATTTAACTTTCTTAACAGTACAATGGAGCCTTGGGATGGACCTGCGGCAATAGCAGCTACAGATAATGAATGGGTTGTTGCTGCTACAGACAGGAATGGTCTTAGACCACTAAGATATACAGTAACCAAAGACAACTTTTTATTCGCAGGTTCAGAAACTGGAATGATAAATATTGATGAAAAGAAAATAGTAACCAAAGGAAGATTAGGACCAGGTGAAATAATAGGTGTAAGAATTGAAAAAGGTAAATTATTTACAAACGAAAAAATAAAAAATTATTTAGCTAAAGATTATAAACATTTTAATAATCAAATTGTTGATTTAGATAAAAAATTAGCTATGGCTGAGGAAAAACCATTTTTTACAGGAGATGAACTAAAAAAAAGACAGTATGCATTTGGAATAAGTCTAGAGGATTTAGAGTTAATTTTACACCCAATGGCAGAAGATTCTAAAGAAGCAACAGGTTCTATGGGTGATGACACACCGTTAGCTGTGCTATCAGATAAATATAGACCTTTATATCATTTCTTTAGACAAAATTTTAGCCAAGTCACAAATCCACCAATTGACTCATTACGAGAAAATAAAGTCATGAGTCTAAAAACTAGATTTGGAAACTTGGGCAATATTTTAAATTTTGATAATTTAACAAAGGATAATATTTATGTATTAAATAGCCCTATATTATCAAATTCTCAGTTTTTAAAATTTAATAATTTTTTTAAAAAAAAAATAAAATTAATAGATTGCACATTTAAAAAAGATGAAAGTTTAGATTTTGTTTTAGAAAGAATAAGAAAAGATTCGGAGATTGCTGTTAGACAAGGATCAACACAAATAATTTTATCAGATAAAAATATTTCAGATGATAGATTACCAGTGCCAATGCTGTTAGCAGTAGGTGCAGTAAATACTTATTTAATAAAACATAAATTGAGAGGGTATGTTTCAATAAATGTTCAATCAGGTGAAGCAATGGATACTCATTCGTTCGCAACACTTATTGGGGTAGGTGCTACAACTGTAAATCCTTATCTTGCATTAGACGGATTATATCAAAGATTTGAGAAAAAACTTTTTGGTAAATTTCAATACGAGGAATGTGTCAGTAGATATATAAAATCTGTAAATAGTGGTCTCTTAAAGATAATGTCTAAAATGGGTATTTCAGTAATTAGTTCTTATAGAGGTGGATGTAACTTTGAAACTGTTGGTTTGAGTAGAACAGTTGTTTCTGAATATTTTCCAGGGGTAATTTCTAAAATTTCAGGTATTGGCTTAAGTGGTATTGAAAAAAAATTAAGATTGATACATGAAAAAGCATTTACCAATGAGGATAAAGTATTGCCAATTGGAGGCATATATCGTTATAGAAAGAATGGTGAGGTCCATCAGTATCAAGGTAAATTAATTCATTTATTACAAAGCGCTGTTGCTTCAGGCTCTTATGAAGTTTACAAAAAGTATGCTGAAGGAATATATAACTTGCCACCAATAAATTTGAGAGATCTTATTGACTTCAGAAAAAGATATTTAAACAAACCAATAGATATTTCAGAAGTTGAGCCAGTAGAAAATATACTTAAAAGATTTGGAAGCGGAAGCATGTCTCATGGAGCCCTGTCAAAAGAAGCGCATGAAACGCTAGCAATAGGAATGAATCGTATTAAGGGTGCATCATGTAGCGGTGAGGGTGGCGAAGATGAGGTAAGATTTAAAAAAATGGATAACGGAGATAGTGCAAACTCAAGAGTAAAACAAATAGCCTCTGCGAGATTTGGTGTAACAATAAATTACTTAAATAATTGTAACGAAATTGAGATCAAAATTGCACAAGGCGCAAAACCTGGTGAGGGAGGTCAATTACCAGGGTTTAAAGTATCAGAGGAAATCGCCAGATTAAGACATTCGACTCCAGGAGTAACTTTGATTTCTCCTCCTCCGCACCATGATATTTATTCAATTGAAGATCTTGCACAATTAATTTATGACTTAAAACAAATCAATCCTAAAGCAAGAGTTGGCGTAAAACTCGTAGCTTCATCAGGAATAGGAACAATCGCTGCTGGTGTAGCTAAAGCAAAAGCTGATATTATTTTAATTTCTGGTCACAATGGAGGTACTGGAGCATCTCCACAAACAAGCGTTAAATATGTTGGAATACCATGGGAAATGGGATTAACCGAGGCTAATCAAGTCTTAACACTAAATAATTTGAGAGACTCTGTTACACTTAGAACTGATGGTGGAATTAAAACTGGAAGAGATGTTGTAATTGCAGCCATGATGGGAGCCGAGGAATATGGCGTAGCAACTACTGCTTTGGTAGCAATGGGTTGTATTATGGTGCGTCAATGTCATTCTAATACTTGTCCGGTAGGTGTTTGTACTCAGGATGATAAATTAAGAGAAAAATTTAGTGGTACGCCTGACAAAGTAGTAAATTTGTTTACTTTTATAGCTAATGAAGTCCGAGAGATATTAGCCGAATTAGGTTTTAAATCGATTAATGAAATAATTGGAAGGACTGACTTATTGAGACAAGTGAGTAAAGGATCACCAAATTTGGACGATTTAGATTTAAACCCTTTATTTGTTCAAGCAGATAGTGGAAAAAATAAACGTTATTGTGAGAACCAATCAATAAATTTTGTTCCTGATACTCTTGATCAAGAAATATGGCCATCAATCGAAAAGAAAATAGACAAAAATGAGAAAATAGATGAAGTATTTGAAATCAAAAATACACATAGAGCTGTGGGTACAAGAATTTCGCATAATTTATATAAAAAATTTGGTTATGAAAAATTAGAAGATAATTTTTTAAATCTTAATTTTGTTGGATCAGCTGGGCAATCTTTTGGTGCATTTGGAGGAAAAGGTCTAACTTTAAATTTGAAAGGTGATGCAAATGATTATGTTGGCAAGGGTTTATCAGGAGCAATAGTTTCAATTAAACTCTCTGAAGAAAGTAACCTAAATTCTTCTGAAAATACTATTATAGGAAATACAGTTTTATATGGAGCTACCTCCGGTCAATTATATGCTTCCGGTAAAGCAGGAGAAAGGTTTGCGGTTAGAAACTCTGGAGCCATTTCTGTAATTGAAGGATGCGATTCAAATGGATGTGAGTATATGACCGGTGGAACTGTTGTAATTTTAGGCGACGTTGGTGACAACTTTGCTGCAGGGATGACTGGAGGAATGGGATTTGTTTATGATAAAAATAAATTATTTAGCAAAAAAGTTAATTCTGAAACAGTAGTATGGCAAATTCCAGAAACGGATTACTGGAAAGATTATTTAAAATCCTTAATAAAAAAACATGTCAAATATACAGCATCTGAAATTTCTAAAAATATTTTAAATGATTTCGAAAATGAATTAAATAATTTTCTACAAGTTTGTCCTAAAGAAATGTTGGATAAACTAGAAAATCCTATTTCCACAAAATCAATGGTAAAAGAAGTAAGTTAAATTGAAAGAACTCAATATTTTTTTTTTTGGATTTGGACAAGTTGCTAAAGAATTTACTAAAAAACTTCTTTCAGAAAAATATAAATTAAATATCTCAATAACTACGAGACAAGCAAGTGGTTATATCGAACTCTTAGGTCAAAAAGTTTCAAATTTTGAATTTAACAACGAAAAAATAGATAAAAATATTAAAAAAAAATTAAATAATTCTGATCACATACTTATATCTATACCCCCAAAAGATAAAATAGATTTAGTATTGAAATATTTTTCAAAAGAACTTCTCAATCAAAATATCAAGTGGATAACATATTTATCTGCAACAAGTGTTTATGGAGATCACAAGGGAGAGTGGGTAGATGAAAAAAGTGAAACTTTACCAAAATCCAAAAATGGCATTGAAAGATTAGCAGTAGAGAATGTTTGGCTTAAAATGTATGATGAATATAAAATACCGCTTCAAATTTTTAGATTATCAGGAATCTACTCAAATAAGAATAATGTATTAGAGAGAATTAAATCTGGTAATGGAAGCATAATAAGAAAAAAAAATCAATTTTTTTCAAGAATACATGTGGAAGACATTGCAAACTTATTATTTATATCCCTTAATAAATTTAAAAAAGGTGAAGTTTACAATGTCTCAGATGATAAGCCCGCATCTTCTGAAGATGTGATGCAATATGGTGCGAAAATTCTAAATTTACCTGAACCTAAAGAAATAAAGCTAGATCAAATTGATAGTGAAATGTTAAAAGCTTTCTACAATGACTCCAAAAAGGTAAGCAACAAAAAAGCAAAAGAATTTTTTAAGTACAACCTTAAATTTCCTACATATGTTGAAGGTTTAAACCATATTAATAAAAAAATTATTTAATCAGATTTTTTATAATTATTAATAATATTTTTTAACTCCTTTAAAATTTTTAACTTAAACAGTTTTTTAAATAGGCTATGATCACCATTTTTTATTACAATTATTTTTTTTTGTGCAAACTTAAAAATTTTAAGGAGTTTCCGAGAGTAAACCACTGGAACCGTATCATCTTTTTTACCATGAAATAAAGTAACTGGTATTTTTAAATTTATTTTTTTATGTAATACCTTGTTTTTTCTTCCATCCTTAATAAGTTGAAAAGTAATAGGATACTCATACTCACCGTGTTTTAAAAGATAAACTCCATTTTTGATAGTCTCTCTTTTCATTTTCTTAGAAAATTTTTTCCACATGACTCTTTCTAAAAACTCAGGAGCAGAACCAATACCAATGAATCCTTTTATTTGTTTTGAGAAAAATTTAAATTGGTTTGTAGATATCCAAGAACCCATACTTGAACCGATTAATATAAAATCATTTTTTTTGACTAATTTTTTGATAGCCAACTTAGTATCACTAGTCCATTTGCTAATATTCCCTTTAGTAAATTCACCAGATGATTTTCCATGCCCAGAATATTCAACTGCTAAAAATCCAATTTTATTCTTTTTGCAGAAACTTAAAAAAGTTTTAGGTTTCTCTCCCTCAACATCAGACATAAATCCATGCAGAAAAACAACATAAAGGTTTTTTGTAAAGTTATTACTTAAATATCTTATTTTCTGATTATTCTTTATTTTGAGGTATTTAAATTTTGTCATAAAAGTTTATTAGAGTAATTTCTTAATATATAACATTAGAGAATGTCATCTAAAATAAAAGTTTTACAAGTTATACCAAAACTGGGCTATGGTGGCGCTGAAACTGGCTGTTACGACTTAGCACACTACCTATACGAACAAGATTGCAAATCTTATATTGTTACAAGCGGTGGAGAACTTTTAAAGTATGTGGATAAAAAAAAAGTTAAGATAATAAAACTACCTGTACACTCAAAAAATCCAATTCTGATATTATTAAACAGTATTTGTCTAACTTTCATAATTTTATTTCTTAATATCAGCATTGTTCATGCAAGAAGTAGGTCACCTGCCTGGTCTTGCCTAATTGCAACAAAGCTCACTTTCAGAAAACTCGTTACAACTTTTCATGGAACTTATAACTTTAGCTCAAATATTAAAAAATTTTATAATTCTGTAATGGTAAAGTCAGATTTATTAATCGCTGGATCAAATTTTATTTTTTCACATATAAACGATAATTATCAAAAATACCTAAGTCCAAAAAAAAAATTTCTAGTCATTTTTAGAGGTATAAATACAGAATATTTTGATCCAGATAATTTAAATAAAAACAGTGTTAATAAATTAAAAACACTTTGGCAAATAGAAGAAAACAGTAAAGTAATTCTTTTACCAGGTAGGCTAACACCATGGAAAGGACAAGAGTTATTTATTGAGGCAATTAACAAATTCAAAAAATTAAATTCAGATCTAGACTTCACAGCTATTATTTTAGGCAGTGATCAAGGAAGAACGGTTTATAAAAAAAAACTTGAAAGATTAGTTGATCAATACGATTTAACAAATAATTTTAGGTTCATTGAGAAATGTGAATATATGCCGGCTGCTTATATGCTATCAGATATTATAGTGTCGTCCTCAATTGAGCCAGAGGCTTTTGGTAGAGTTTCGGTAGAAGCGCAATCAATGAGAAAACCTATCATTGCTAGCAACATTGGTGGTTCAAATGAAACCATAATTGATAATAAAAGCGGCATTTTATTTGAAAGTGGTAATGCAGATTCTTTATCAAAAAAAATTGAAGAGGTTACAAATCTTGACACTTTAACTCTGGAATTAATGGGTAAAGAAGGTAGAAAGAATGTTATAAATAGATTTAATATTGAAAAAATGTGTCTAAACACTTATTCAGAATACAAAAAATTATTTAACTAATGACAAATATTACACTCCCTGATGGAAAGACAATTAAGTTTGAAAAACCTGTAACTGGCTCAGAAGTTGCTGAAAAAATTAGCAAATCCTTAGCAAAGCAAGCTTTAATTATGAGTGTAAATGGAGAACTCAAAGATTTATATCATATAATTAAAGAAGATAGTTCTGTAAAAATTTTTACTGCTAAAGATCCAGAAGGATTAGAAGTTATTAGACATGATGCTGCTCACATAATGGCTATGGCAGTTCAGGAATTATATCCGGGAACACAGGTCACCATAGGTCCAGTTATCGAAAATGGTTTTTATTATGATTTTGCAAGAAAGGAGCCTTTTACAAGTGAAGATCTGAATAAAATTGAAAAAAGAATGTCAGAGATTGTCGATAAAGACGTCAAAACAAAAAGAGAAGTTTGGGAGAGAGAAAAGGCTATAAACCATTTTAAAAAGATTGGTGAAAAATATAAAGCCGAAATAATTGAGAGCATTCCAAAAAATGAAGAACTCTCAATTTATCATCATGGTGAAACCTGGTATGATTTGTGTAGAGGTCCTCATTTGGTATCCTCAGGGAAAATTGGTAAAGCTTTTAAATTAACAAAAGTCTCAGGAGCATATTGGCGTGGTGACTCAAAAAATGAAATGCTTCAAAGAATTTATGGTACTGGCTGGGCTAATCAAAAAGATTTAGATGCTTATTTAAAAAGAATAGAAGAGGCTGAAAAAAGAGATCACAGAAAGCTTGGAAAAGAAATGGATCTTTTTCATTTTAGAGAAGAAAGTCCAGGCTCAGTTTTCTGGCATGAAAAAGGATGGAGTCTTTTTCAAAAACTTGTTGATTATATGAGAGATAGGCAAAAAAAAGCGGGTTATAAAGAGATAAATACACCAGAAATTTTAGACAGGTCTCTTTGGGAAAAATCTGGTCATTGGGATAAATTTGGAGAACACATGTATACATCTACCACTCCTGATGAAAAAGTATTTGCAATTAAACCAATGAATTGTCCAGGATGTGTACAAGTTTTTAATCAGGGACTTAAAAGTTATAGAGATTTACCCTTAAAAATGTCTGAATTTGGAAAAGTTCACAGATATGAACCTTCAGGAGCTTTACATGGACTTATGAGAGTAAGAGCATTTACCCAAGATGACGCTCATATTTTTTGTACAGAGGAACAAATTACAGAAGAGTCTTTAAGCGTAACAAATTTAATATTAGATATTTACAAAGATTTAGGCTTTAAAAATGTAATATTAAAATATTCTGACCGACCTGAGATAAGAGTTGGAGATGATAAAGTTTGGGATAAATCTGAAGCTGCATTATTAGAAGCAGTGAAAGCAACAAAATTAGAATATACGATTAATAAAGGTGAAGGTGCATTTTATGGGCCGAAAATTGAATTTGTTTTAAGAGATGCAATAGGACGAGACTGGCAATGTGGAACCTTGCAAGTAGATTTAAATCTTCCTGCAAGATTAGGTGCAACATTTGTTGATAAGGATGGATCAAAAAAAGTACCAGTAATGCTTCATAGAGCTCTCTTTGGATCACTAGAAAGATTTATTGGAATTCTAATTGAAAACTATGCAGGTAAACTTCCATTTTGGATAAGTCCTCTTCAAATAGTTGTCATACCTGTCTCAGATGAATTTGATAAGTATGCTACACAAGTAGCTGACAAACTTAGAAATGTTGGATTAAATTGTGAAGTAGATTTAAAAAATCATAATTTAAATTACAAAATTAGAGACCATTCACTATCTAAAGTGCCAGTTTTACTAATTTGTGGTAAAAAAGAAGTTGACAGTGATAGTGTAACTATTAGAGAATTGGATAATAAAAAACAAGAAAATATGAAGCTAAAAGATTTTATCAAAAAGTACTCTGCTTTAAATCAAGCATCCCTCAATTAAGTGGCAGATCATAATAAAAATTATTTCCAAAGAAGAACCAAAGATAAAGGTCCGAGAGCTAATAATAGAATCTATTCCCCAGAAGTACAGGTAATTTCAAGCTCAGGTGAAAATTTAGGAATTTTAAATACGAATGAAGCAATTTCAATTGCTCGAGAAGAAGGTTTAGATCTTATAGAAATTTCTCCTAATGCCAAACCCCCCGTTTGTAAAATTATGGATATGGGAAAATTTAAATATGATGCTCAAAAAAAAGCAAATAAAGCTAAAAAGAAACAAAAAAAGGTTGAATTAAAAGAGATTAAATTAAGGCCAGTTACTGAAGTGCACGATTATTCTTTTAAAATTAAAAATGCGCAAAAATTTCTTACTAAGGGAGATAAGGTAAAATTTACTATTAGATTTAAAGGTAGAGAACTTCAACACACACATCTTGGAAATGAGTTAATGGAAAAAATCAAAATTGACATGTCTTCAGTTGGTAAAATTGAGCTTCAACCGAAATTTGATGGAAAACAGATGATAATGGTAATTCAACCATTATAAGCAATAATTAAGGTTGTAAATTAATTCTAATATTTGTATAAGTCCAGCCACGTATGCCAAAATTAAAAACTAAAAGCTCAGCAAAAAAAAGATTTAAAATCACTGCAAGAGGAAAAGTTGTTATGCCTCAAGCAGGAAAGAGACATGGCATGATTAAAAGAACTAATTCACAGATAAGAAAGCAAAGAGGAACTACAATTATGGCAAAGCAGGATGGAAAAATTGTTAAATCCTATATGCCATATAATTTAAGAGGATAAAATGTCTAGAGTTAAAAGAGGTGTAACAAGTAGAGCAAAACACAAAAAAGTTTTAAAAGCTGTTAAGGGTCAATGGGGAAGAAGAAAAAATACCATTAGAGTTGCAAGACAAGCTATGGAAAAAGCAATGCAATATGCTTACAGAGATAGAAGAAATAAAAAAAGAGATTTTAAATCACTATGGATTCAAAGAATAAATGCTGGAGTTAGATCAGAAGGCATCACATATTCTCGATTTATTCATGGCTTAAATAAATCAGGTATAAAGTTAGATAGAAAAATTCTAGCAGAAATAGCATACGATAACCCAGAAGCCTTTAAAACGATCGTCAAAAAAGCCCAATCGGCGTTAAATTAATCTTCACTATTGTTTTATTTTAACTAAGAAATAATCTGCAAATATGTCAGATATTATAAAAATAAAAACAGAATATATTAGCAAGTTAAAAGAAGTTTCTGATCTTAAAGAAATTAACCAATTAAAATCTGAATTATTTGGAAAGAGTGGAAAAATATCTAACGAATTTAAGAAATTGGGACCCCTAAATTCTGAAGAGAGAAAAAAAATTTCAACAGAATTAAATGATACAAAAAGTGAATTACAAAATTTAATTGAAAAAAAAATAAAAGATATCGAAATAAATGAAATAGTGTTCGATATATTTAAAAAAGATAAATCAGATCATAAAAAAGACGATAATTTATATATAAATATCGGTGCTCTTCTAATACATGTAGCTAAAATTGATGAAAACTACTCAGAAAAAGAAAAAAATATAATAAAAAAGACATTACTAGAGCTAGGATTATCAAATCAAGATCTTGATAATGTTTTTAAAAAATCTGAGAAACTCGAAAAAAACTCAAATCAAATTCTTGAATTTACAAAAGAAGTTAAAAATAAAGATGAAGAATTTAAAATTAAAATAGTAGAATCTTTATGGAAGATAATTTATGCAGATGATGTTTCTGATATGTATGAAGCAAGTCTGATGCGACGATTGACAGGTTTGCTATATCTCGATGCTAAAATAGTAGGTGATATTAAAAACAAAATTAAAAATATTTCAAACAAATGACATATTTAGTAAATGATAAGTGCATCAAATGTAAACTCACAGATTGTGTAGATGTTTGCCCTGTCGACTGTTTTTATGAGGGAAAAAATATGCTTGTAATTAAACCTGATGAGTGTATAGATTGTGGCGTTTGTGAACCTGAGTGTCCCGTGGATGCAATAGTTCCCGACACTAACGAAGGTGTAGAAAAATGGTTAGAAATAAATACAAAATATTCAGAAATTTGGCCGAACATAAATAAAAAGAAGGATCCACCTACGGATCATAAAAAATTTGAAAATGAAGAAAATAAATTTGAAAAGTATTTTAAAGAAAACCTTTAAAAAGAATAAGCCAATAAAAAAAAATGAAATCAAAAAAGTAAAAAAAGTAAAAAAAAAAATTATTAAAAAAGTACTAAAAAATACTAAAATTAAAAAAGAGAAAATAAAAAAAATTCCCGTTAAAAAAGCAACAGAAAAAACTGCAAGTACAAATCTTAGGATATTAAAACAGAATGAGCAAAAACCAGAAATTAAAAAAATTAAAAAACAAGAATCAGAAAAAAAAGTATTTAAACCAAAAGATTATGTTGTTTATCCAAAACATGGAGTTGGACAAATATTATCAATTAACAATAAAATGATTGGTGGTATAGAAGTTCAATGCTATGACATTAAATTTGAGAAGGACAAAGCTGTTGGGCTTTTACCAATTAACAAACAATCTCATCTGAGACCTTTATCAACAGTCAATCAAGTTAATAAGTCAATATCAATATTAAAGGGAAAGCCTAAAATAAAAAGATCGATGTGGAGTAGGAGAGCTCAGGAATACGAACAAAAAATTACATCCGGTAAAATTTATGATTTGGCTGAAGTGGTTCGCGACTTAAACAAGGGGGATGATCTGATGGTGGACCAATCGTATAGTGAAAGGCAATTGTTTGAAAAAGCCTATGATAGAATCCTCTCAGAGTTTCAAATTGTTTTAAACCTTTCATATGAAGATATTCAAAAGAAACTTAATAAAGCACTAAAAAGAAATTTAGAAAATCAGGCACAGCAACAACCTCAACCAGCAAAGCAAATTGAAAACGAGCAGCCTAGCGATACTAATGATACTGACGGTGAAGAAGATGATGGTGCAATAGAAGAAGTAAACGAGCAGTAAAAAAAACGCTTCCCACACAAAAGTTATGAGAAGCGTTTTAATTCAAGAAAAAACTATCTTCTTTTTTTTCTTCTTTTTTTAGCTTTTTTCTTCTTAGCTTTTTTTCTTCTTTTAGCCATCTTTAGCTCCCTTATTGTTATACGAATCATTTGATTCGCTATTTAATACAATTTATTTTTTTAATTAAGTTATGTCAAACATTTAATTAATTACAAAAAGTTAAGTGTTGAAAAAAAAAAATTTATATTTTTTTTTAAACATAAAATTGTTCAAAAGATTAGAGTTTACGCGAATAATATGCAAATTTTTTAATTAATTTTATAAAGATTTTCTAAATTTTTTTTATAATTTTCTAAGATAATTTTTCTTTTTAATTTTAAAGTTGGAGTTAACATTCTATTTTCAATTGTAAACTCATCATAAATAATTAAAAACTTTTTAATTTTCTCAATTAAAGACAAGTTTTTATTTAGATTTTCAACATTTTTTTTTATTGCTTCTTCGCTAGAATTCTTTTCTGCAACAATTAAGGCTACAAGATAATTTTTTTTATCACCATAAACAAAACTTTGTTTAATATTTTCACTTAAACAGAGTAAATTTTCAATTTTTGTTGGTGAAATATTATCTCCTCCTAAATTAACAATTAATTCTTTTTTTCTATCTGTAATTTTTAAATTTCCTTCTCTGTTTATTTCGCCTATATCTCCGGTATATAGCCACCCATCTTTAATTATTTCATCAGTCTCTTTTTGTTTATTCCAATATCCGATCATTACATTTTCTCCCTTTATCAATATTTCACCATCCTCGGCAATTTTGACAGAATTTGTTCTAAAAGGAGGACCCACTGTTTCGACTTGAATTTGGTCTGGAATATTACAACTAACAACTGGTGAAGCTTCTGTTAGTCCATAACCTTGAAGAGTCGGAAGCCCAATAGAGTTTAAAAATTCACCAATTTTTTGGTCAAGTGCACCACCTCCTGATACAAAAGCCTGGAGGTTTCCACCAAACTGTTTTTTTACTTTTTTTCTAACTAACGCATCACATATTAAATTTATCAAAATTTCATAATAATTAAGTTTAATTTTTTTCAGTTTTTTTGTTCCAAGGGCAATAGTGAAATCTATAAGCTTTTTTTTAAAGCCTCTCTGCTTACTAAAATTTATATTAATTTTATTAAATAAATTTTGGTAGAATCTTGGGACTGCTGTCATTATTGTTGGTTTTGCTTCAGACATATTAGTAAGCAATTTTTCCAAACTTTCTGCATAAAATATTTTAGCCCCAATTAATATTTGTACAAACTGAACTGTATGCTCATAAGAATGGGACAATGGAAGCCAAGTGAGAAATACAGGATTTTTTTTTTTAATTAAAGGTAAAAGTAAATCATAAGCACCTTCACAGTTAGCTAAAATTCCACCATGACTTAAAATAACACCCTTTGGGTTTCCAGAAGTTCCAGATGTATAAATTATACAAGCTGGCATATTCCTTTTTAAATTACTATTTATTATTTTATCATCCAAAGTTTCACTAAAAATATCGTTAATTAATAAACTGTTTGCGTCTATTTTTTCAAAAGAAATTATTTTAATTTCATCATAATTTATAAAATTTTTGATTTTTTTAAATTGAGAATTATTGGAAACAATTATTAAAGTTGGCTTACAATCTTCTAAAATATATTTATAATCATTATCTGAATATGTTGTAAATATTGGTACAGATATTCCACCTGCATTCATAATTGAAATATCAGAAATCAACCAATTTGGATTATTTTCTGAAAGAATCAAGCACCTGTCACCAGAGTTTATTAATGTTCTTAATTTATTCGAAAGCTTAAAAATATTCTCAGATACATCTTTCCAACTATAAATTATTTTTTCGGATTTCAATGAATTTAAAAAAGGTTTAGAATTATCTATTTCTTCTATTTTTTTAAAAAATAACTCAACAAGACTATTTATTTTCGATACTTCCATAATTTGGTGGGCGAAGAGAGAATCGAACTCTCACTTCTTGCGAAACACGATTTTGAGTCGTGCGCGTCTACCAGTTCCGCCATTCGCCCAATAATAAACAATTAATTTTTATTTAAATGAATAGTATAAAAAGTTATTTTGTAATAAAACCAAAAAATGTTCAAAAGATTTTACAATAAATCAATAGAATTAGCGTCTAACAAGAGATCAAATTTATACTTAAGTATTGTTTCTTTTGTTGAAAGTTCTTTTTTCCCGATTCCACCAGATGTGATGATTGTACCAATGGTGCTTGCAAAAAAAAATTCCTATTTAAAAATTTTTTTAATCGCTACGGTATTTTCTGTTCTGGGTGGCATTGTTGGTTATTTAATTGGCTATTTATTCTTAGATTTAGCTATGTATGTGATGGAGATTTATAATTATGAAAGCAAAGTTTTAAAATTAAAAATGGATCTATCACAAGGTAGTGGTATGGTTATATGGCTTGGTACTTTATTCTTAGCTGGATTTACACCTTTACCGTATAAAGTTTTTACAATAACAAGTGGTCTAATCGCATTCGATATAATTGCATTTATAATAATCAGCTTTATTTCAAGAGGTTTAAGATTTTATTTAGTTTCATTTTTGACTGCAAAATTTGGGGAAAAATTTGTTAAATTAATAGAACAAAAAGGCGCAGTGTGGTCCTCAATAATTGGTATTATTATAGTATGTATTCTGGCTATTTTTTATTTTGATTTTATTAAATGACAATGAGACAATTAAAGTACAAAACTGTATTAAACTTAATATTAGTCTTCTCAATTTTTTCGATTTTATTTGCATTTTATGTTGAGTATATTTTAGGTCACAAACCATGTAATCTTTGTTTATTACAAAGACTGCCATATATTGCTACAATTATGTTAATAGTCTTAGTTATGATTTTCAAAAATTTGGAAAAAATGTCTTTCTTACTTTTGAGTTTAATATTTTTGGCAGGGTCGTTGCTTGCAATTTATCACGTTGGAATTGAACGTGGTTTAATTTCTGAGTCATTTGTATGTGGAAACAATATTGATACTAATATCACAGACAAAAGTGAGATTCTGAAACAATTACAAAATAAAGTGATTAGCTGTAAAGATGTCACTTTTGCTATTTTTGGTATATCACTTGCTACAATAAATACTTTTATTTCTGCATTTTTAACGATTATAACACTAGTGATATTTATTAGATATGAAAAAAAGTGATAAAAAAAAAATCGAAGAATTCATTAGAGTTGATCACGCTGGGGAAAGAGGTGCAATTAAAATTTATGAAGGGCAATTATTAGCTTTAAATACATTTGTTAAAGATGATGAACTAAAAAAAACAATTGAAGAAATGAAAGAGCATGAAAGAGAACATGCAAATTATTTTGAGCAAGAAATAAGAAAAAGAAGTATCAAGCCTACAAAATTTTTGCCATTATGGGATTTACTCGGTGTTGGTTTAGGTTTCGGATCAACTTTATTAGGAAAAAAGGCAGCAATGCTTTGCACAGCCTCGGTTGAGGAAGTTATAGATGAACACTACCAAAATCAAATTGACCAAATTGAGTCAGATGAAAAAGAGCTTAAAGAAAAAATTATAAAGTTTAGAGAGGATGAACTTCATCATAAAGATATAGCATATGAAAAAGGTGCATCTAAGGATGGTATTTACTCTTTATTTGATAAAATTGTAAAAACTGGATCTAAAATAGCTATTCGTGTTTCAGAAAAAATTTAGTTAGGCCTCTAGTTCAACGTCCCAATATAGATAATCAATCCAAGTTTTATGAAGAAAATTTGGGGGAAAATGTTTTCCATTTCGATGAAGGTCTTCAGTTGTAGGTTGGTACGGCATCTGGTTGAGTGTCATTCCAGATTTATTTAATAATCTTCCACCTTTTTTTACATTACAACTGGAACAAGCCGTAACAACGTTATCCCAATCAGTTTTTCCTCCTTTAGACCTTGGTAGCAAATGATCAAAAGTAAGTTCTTTTTTACTACCACAGTATTGACAGCTGAACTTATCTCTAAGAAAAACATTAAATCGCGTAAAGTTTGGATTTGAAATTGGTTTAATATAACTTTTAAGTGCAATTACGCTTGGAAGTTTCATACTAAATGATGGACTATGAACTATTTTATCATAATAATTTACAATAGAAACTCTATCTAAAAAAACTGATTTAATTGAGTCTTGCCAACTCCAAAGAGATAAAGGATAATAACTTAATGGTCTGTAGTCTGCATTAAGAACTAGTGCTGGACAATTGTCCAATGAAGTATTCTTATCAATAAAAGTCATAAATTTAGAATAACTTATAAAATTTTAATAATCAATATTATCAACAAAATTATTAATTTTTTTATATTATTTTTTTTATATATTTTAATGCTGAACTAAGTGCCTCGATTGGTATGTGATGGCCACAATTTTTTAACATATTAACTTCAACTTTAATTTTATTTCTCTCTAAAAAATCTTTTGCCTCTAGAAGACTTGAAGGTGGAACTACTTCATCTGCGTCACCATGAAACAGTAACATATTTGTTTTAGAGACAATTCTATCTTGTAAATCATTCTTATCAATTATTTTTCCAGAAAAACCTATGACTGATTTAAAACTTTGATTGCAAATAAGACCTAAATTAATTGACATCATACAACCTTGGCTAAATCCTGCTAAAATTATTTGCGAATTATTAAGCTCATATTTTTTTTTAATTTGCTCTATATATTCAATCAAGATTTTTTCAGCCTTTTTTACTTCTGCAATAACATAATCTTGATCATCAATGCTTAAATCAAACCATTGGTAACCATTTGGATTTAATTTACAAACTTGGTGTCCGTCAGGACACAGAAAAATTGTATTATTTATAAAGCGCTTCCAAGTATATGCAATTGAACTAATGTCTGAGCCGTCGCCCCCATATCCATGGAGAAGTATTATTGCATTATTTATTTTATCTCTTTTTTCGGATTCTATAATCTTAGAGTTTAAAGCAAATTCCATAATAATTAATCATAAGTTGATAACCATTCGATGAAGTTTTCATCTTCAAAATCTATAGATCCTAAAATTCTCGCAAACTCCTCTCCATTTTTATTTATCAAAATAGTAGTTGGAAGTCCTATTAAAGAAAAATTATTAGCAAGTTTGACTGAGTCATCGTAATAAAGTTTAAGATTTTTAATTTTTAAGTCCTCAAAAAATTTCTGTGCTTTATTTACGTTTTCTTTTCCAACATTAATAGGAAGGATAATTAAATTGTTAATTTTTTTATTTGATTGAAGAATATCTAGAGATGGCATTTCCTCTCTACATGGAGCACACCAAGTAGCCCAAAAATTTATTAAAACCAAACTGTCTCTAAAATCCTCAAGTGAAACTGCTAAACCTCTATAATCTTTAAATATTATATTTGAAACTTGCTTTGGATCTTTATGAATTTTAAGATTTTTTATATCTGGTTTTTGATCTGCGCTAGTATTTGATGTAAATAATAAATATATAAAAAACAAAAATAATTTTAAGCTTAATAATCTCATTCTAAAATGTATAGTTACATATCATGAGTAAAAATAAAAACAATAAACCAGTTTGGAGCACCAGAATTAAAAAGGATAGATCTAGTTTATTTATAAAAGCTGACAGCTCAATAAATATAGATAAGAGACTTTTTATGCAAGATATTAAAGCTTCAAAAGTTCATGTAGAGATGCTTTTTAAAAAAAAAATTATTTCTTTGCAAATTATGAATAAAATTATCTGGGGTCTTAAAAAAATTTTTAATGAGATTAAGAAAAAGAAATTTACTTTTGATAATCAAACTGAAGATATTCACATGGCCATAGAAAAAAGATTATTTGAACTAATAGGTGAGGATGCTGGATTTATCCATACTGCAAGATCAAGAAATGATCAAGTTTTAGTTGATTTTAAACTTTGGATGTTAGAGGCTTCAGACGATATTATTAAAGAAATTGATACTTCAATAAAATTAATAATCAAAATAGCTGAAAAAAATATTTTTACAGTTATGCCGAGTTTTACTCATTTGAAAAACGCTCAGCCAATCTCTTTTGCTCATTATATTCTTGCATACGTAGAAATGTTTATTAGAGACAAAAAAAGATTCTTAAATAATAAAGAAAATTTGTTAGAAAACCCTTTAGGTGTTGCAGCTGTAGCAGGAACTAGCTTTGATATTGATAGACAATATACTACAAAAAAATTAAATTTTAAAAAACCAACTGGTAATTCAATTGATACAGTTTCAGATAGAGACTTTGTTTTAGATTTTCTCTATTCAATTTCTGTTTGTTCAAATCATATATCAAGATTTGCTGAGGAATTTATATTATGGAATTCTGATGCTTTTGATTTAATTAAACTGAAAGATAAAGTTGTTACAGGATCTTCAATAATGCCTCAAAAAAAAAATCCTGATACGCTAGAGTTTTTAAGAGGAAAAACTGGAAGTATTTATGGAAACTTATTTTCAATGCTTACAATTCTTAAAGGTTTACCGTTATCATATTTCAAGGATCTACAAGATGATAAAGAATTAACTTTTAGATCTTTTGATCAAATTAAAATATGTTTACAAATCATGAGAGAAGTTTTGAATAATTTTATAGTTAATAAAAAAAAAATGATACAGCTGGCAGAGACAGGTTACACTACCGCTACAGATCTTGCTGATCATTTTGTTCGAGAATACAATTACCCATTTCGTAAAGCATATTTAATAACTTCTAAAATAGTCAATCTAGCTGAAAAAAAAGGTAAAAAGCTTAATCAGCTTACAGTCAATGAGATAAGGCTTGTAGATAAAAAATTAAATGAAGATGTATTAAAATTGGTTAATATAGAAAACTCAATAAAATCAAAAAAATCCTATGGCGGAACTTCTTTTGAAAATATAAAGAAGATGATAAAAAAATATAAAAAACATGCTTAAAAAAATATTTTTAATTTTAGCTTGTACGATGATTTTATTTTCATGTGGTAAAAAAGGTGATCCTGAGTACCAAGGTAAAAAAAATCAATTAAAAATAATTAAGTTAATTTAATGCGATTTAAAAAAAATAAGCTTTTTATTGAAAAAGTTGAGGGTTTAAAATTAGTTAAAAAATTTGGAACCCCTACCTATTGCTACTCGCTTAGAAAGTTGAGAGATAATATAAGAAATTTCCAAAAAAGTTTTAGCACAATAAATCCAATATTATGTTTTTCAGTAAAATCAAATAGTAATCTTCAAATTTTAAAAGAAATTAAAAAGTCAGGAATGGGCGCCGATGTTGTTTCAAAAGGAGAAATGATGCAAGCTCTAAAAGCTGGAATATCGCCAAAAAAAATAGTTTTCTCTGGGGTAGGTAAAAAAACAGAGGAATTAAAATTTGCTATAGATAAAAAAATTTTACTAATTAATGCTGAATCTGAAAGTGAAATATTTGAGATTGAAAGATTGGCAAAATTAAAAAAAAAAATTGTAGATGTTGGCATAAGACTAAATCCTAATATTGATGCAAAAACACTAAAAAAAATTTCAACAGGTAAACATGAAGATAAATTCGGTTTAACTGAAAAAGCCTTTTTAAATATTTTAAATAAATTTAGAAATTCAAAATTTGTTCAAATTAAATGTTTAAGTGTGCATATAGGTAGTCAAATTACAGATTATAAACCATATTCAAAGATGATAAATGTTTTAGATAGATTATTAGAAAAATCTAAATACGTGTTTGATTATATTGACTTGGGTGGTGGAATAGGTATTCAATATGAAAAAAAAACCAAGTTATTTAATTATAAGAAATATAACGAAATAATAAAAAATTTTTTAAGAAAGTATAAAGTAAAAATTATTTTTGAACCAGGAAGATCAATTATTGCTAATTCTGCAGTGTTGTTTGCTCAAATTATTTATATAAAAAGTACCACAAAAAAGAAATTTATAATTTTAGATGCTGCAATGAATGACTTAATGAGACCTGCTTTATATGGATCTTATCATAATATTATTCCATTAATTAAAAATAATAAAAGAAACAAAAAAATCCATGACTTTGTTGGGCCAGTATGTGAAACAACTGATAAATTTTTATCTGTTAAAGGTTTTTATCATCTAGAGGAAAAAGAGTATGTTGCTATTTCTGACGTTGGCGCATACGGAATGTCTTTGTCTTCAAATTATAATTTAAGACCTAAAGCATGTGAAATTTTGATTGAAAATAATTTATCAAAATTAATTCTAAAGAGACAAAAGCTATCTAATATTATTTAAAAAAATTTAACTTTATGTCTAAAATATCTTTTTCAATAATTTTTTACAGTGGTGTCGCTTTGGTTTGCATTATATTTCTTCCATCTTTAATCATGCCAAAAAGTGTTTCCATTTATGGTGGAAGGCTTTTAGGGTATTGGTCAAAATTCTGTGTAAAATTTTTACTAACAACAAATATAAAGATAATCGGTAAAGAGAATATTATTAATGAAAAGTTTTTTATTGCGTGTACTCACCAATCAGCTTTTGAGACGTTTTATTTACAAGCAATTTTTAAAGGACCAAAATTTATATTAAAAAGTGAACTTTTAAAAATTCCGATTTTTGGTTGGTATTTAAAAAAAATTGGATCAATAGCAGTAGAAAGAAATAAGATATCAAAAGAAAATATTAATTTTTTAAATCAAATAAAAATTTCTTCAAATGATAAAAGACCTATAGTTATATTTCCTCAAGGAACTAGAACAGAACCACATGAAAGACCAAATTTTAAAAAAGGAGTAGCTAGAATTTATAATGAGTTAAATATAAATTGTTTACCAGTTACAATTAATTCTGGAGAGGTATGGCCTAAAAATGGATACTTAAATAGAAATAAAAATATAACTATTACAATTTTAAAACCAATAAAACCTGGTCTTAGCACTAACGAATTTTTATACATATTGCAGGATACAATGTATGAAGTTTTAGATAAAACTTCTAACCCTTCATCGGCATGACAACATATATACTATCGAAATCTGATGGATCTTTAATCAAAGCTGGAGATCCAGTCTCATTTAAATAAAGTTCTATTCTATCTCCATCCAACTGCGAAGCTATATCTATTAAGTACCTTGAATTAAAACTTATGTTTAATTCGTGATCAAAAGATACATTTATTGTTTCATTTCCATCGCCGCTACTTGTGTTATTTACTGATAAATTTAATTTATCTTTTGTTAGAACAAATTTTACACTATCTTTTTTATCTAAAGATACTGATGCAACTCTGTCAACTGAGTCCATGAATAGCTTCAGATCAATTTCTAGCCTTTTTTTATTATTTTTCGGAATAACCTGTATATAATTTGGAAATTTTCCATCTATTAATTTTGATATCAATATACTATTTTCCATTTCAAACTTAATTTTAGATTTTTGATTTGAAATTTTCACTTCTCCTTCATAATCTTCCAATAAATTTACTAATTGAAAGATTGTTTTTTTAGGTAATATTATTGGATCAAATTGAATTTCTTTTTTTAATAGCACCTTTGAAATTGACATTCGATGACTATCTGTTGCAACCGCTGTCAAATAAGTTTTATCCCCCATCTGAGCTTGATGAAAGTAGATTCCACTCAAGTAATGCCTGGTTTCATCATTTGAAATTGAAAATTTACACTTATTTAATAATTTTAGTAATAGTTTTGACTCTAAAGAAAATACATTTTCATTGAAGTCCTCCTCTGTGACTGGAAATTCAGCAGCAGATAAACAATTAAGATTAAATAAAGATTTTTCTGACTCTAATTGAATTTTATTTTCAGCAGTTTGATTAAAATTAATTTTTTTTCCAGAATTAAATTTTCTTATGATATCATATAAAGTTGAAGATACAGTTGTCGTATTTCCCTCTTCAAGTATTTCAACATTTCTAATTTCGTTAATAAATATTAGGTCGAGATCTGTAGCAATAATTTTTAATCTTGATCTTGCTGCATCTAAAAGAATATTTGAAAGTATTGGAAGAGTACTTCTTTTTTCTATTACTCCTTGACAGTAACCAAGTGATTTTTGAAGTTCGTTTTGATTGACATTAAATTTCATTATTTTGATTATTATACAAGATTTGATTTTTAAGAGTATCAATACTATTACAAAGATCATTGTCGTTTTTTTTCAATGTTTCTATAGTTTTTATTGAGTGAATCACTGTCGTGTGATCTCTATTTGAAAAGTCCCTACCTATTTCTGGTAAAGACTTAGAAGTCAAAAGCTTTGTTAAATATATTGCGGTTTGTCTTGGTCTGACTAAATACCTTGAACGTCTTGATGACAACATTTCGGTTTTAGAAATTTTAAAATATTTACAAACTAAAGATTGTATAAGATCAACAGTAACTTTGTTCTCAGAATAATTTAATAAATCTTTCAGTATAATTTTTGTTTCAGATAAATTTGGGATTTTATTGTAAATTCTAGCGAAAGATACAATTCTATTTAATGCTCCTACTAATTCTCTGATACTATTTTTAATCTCCTTACTTAAAAAAAATTGAATTTCCTCAGATATATTTATTTGATTTAAATTGTAATTTTTCAATTCTTCAATTTTGGATTTTATGATTTTAAGTCTTAACTCAAAATCAGGTGGCTGAATATCAATAACTAGACCACCTGCAAATCTTGACTTTATTCTTTCTTGTATCCTTGTAAGTTTATTTGGAGGTCTATCACCTGAAATTATTATTTGTGATCCTTTGTCTAGCAAAGCATTAAAAGTATGAAAAAACTCTTCTTGCATTGCTTCTTTTCCATTCATAAATTGAATATCATCAATTAAAAATACATCAGCATTTCTAAAATAATCTTTGAATTTTACCATCTCGTTTGATTTAATTGACTTCACAAATTGATACATAAATCTTTCAGCAGAAATAAGCATTACTTTACTATCCTCTTTAAGTTTAAGACCAATAGCGTTTAAGAGATGTGTTTTTCCCATACCAACACCACCATAAATATACAAAGGATTGTAATGAGAATTCTTGAATGAGACCTTCTTTGATGCCTCTAAAGCTAAAGTATTACTTGATCCAGTGATAAAATTTTCAAAACTTTTATTTGGATCAATACGATTATATTGAAAAACATAATCTTTAATAAATGATATATTATTTTTCGATTTAAGTTTATCTTTATATTCTAATTTTTTATTTTCATAATTACTCTGC
This sequence comes from uncultured Pelagibacteraceae bacterium, assembly GCA_902620265.1. Classification (GTDB taxonomy): domain Bacteria; phylum Pseudomonadota; class Alphaproteobacteria; order Pelagibacterales; family Pelagibacteraceae; genus Pelagibacter. The sequence continues at coordinate 25,253 of CACNHI010000007.1, forward strand.
TCTTCGTTCACAGATAATTCAATTCTATTTATTTCAGATTTGTAAGTTCTAACTATGCTTAAAATTTGATCCAAGTATCTTGAGGTAATCCAGTCTCTAATAAAACGAGTTGTTACAGATAGTAAAATATAGCTATTAAATTCCTCGACAAAAGAAATTTTTCTCAACCAACTATCAAAAATATCTTGTCCAAATTTATCTTTCATTTCTTTTTGAATTTTTTCCCAAGAGATTTTTATGATTTTTTCAGATTTTAGAATGTTTTTGTTTTCCATGAGAAATATTTACGAACTTCATTTACAGACTTTTATAAAATTTAATCAACTAAAATTTAGAAAAATTAAAAAAAAAATAAAATCTGCAAGTGTATTTTTTATTTAGAAATTAAATCTGTAATAGAAATTCATTTTAAACTTTAAGTGGTAATTTTTTATTTGAGATTAAAAAAATTAAATAAATTTTCTTAAAAATAATTTTAATCTACATTTGGTATGCGCAATATAAAATCGATGGTATTTAGTGTAGATTGTTAGTTGAACAAATTTAAGTCGCTTACTGGTTGTTATAAAGCGTTAATTTTTTTTGTAAGCCTTGACAAATTCCTAGTAGCATTTCCTTTTTTAATTACCCCAGTTTTTGCAATTTTCATTATTTCCGAATTTAGCTTTGGTAAGTAATTGAGAGCTTCCTTTTTATCTTTTTTTTCAATTAAGACGTTCATTTTTTTTATGGCGTATTTAAACCTACTTTTTCTAATTTTATTCACTTGTGTCTCTCTAGAGATTCTTCTTGTAGTTTTAATTGCAGATTTTGTATTTGCCATAACGCGTGGAGATATAACTGCTCAAATTGACATGGTCAACTGGTAATTTTTTTAATTTTGACAACAATTACAATAGAAAGTCGACCTGTTTGAAATAATTATTCGCTTAATTTCGCCCTCACATTTTCTGTCAGGACATTTTTTGCCCTCTCTTTCATAAACTTTAAAACATTTCTGAAAACTGCCAAAATCACCAGATGTATTAACAAAATTTCTGATACTTGAACCTCCTTTTTTAATTGATTTATTTAGAACAATTTTTGAGTATTTAACTATATTTCTCAATTCTTGGTCCGAAAGATCGCATGACTTCTTTTTAGGATTAATTTTACTTTCAAATAAAATTTCGGAAGCATAGATATTGCCAATACCAGAAACAAATTTTTGATCTAAAAGGTAATTTTTTATATTTTTTCTTTTATCATGAAGCTTTTTTTTTACATAATAAAAATTAAAATTTCTATTTAAAGGTTCTATTCCATAATTATTGATAAAATTTTTTAATTTAATTTGATTATCTAAAATTTTAAAATATCCAAACCTTCTCGGATCGTTATAAATTACTCTTAAATTTTTGAACACTAATTCAACATGATTATGTTTATTGGGTAAAAAAGGTGAATGATAAAAACTTGAATTTGTGATTGTATTTTTTTTATTTTTTTTAACTAAATGTAGAGTTCCAGACATTCCTAAATGTAAAATACAATATAATTTTTTTGAAAGTTTAATTATTAAATATTTAGAAAACCTTCGAATACTTATAATTTTTTGATTTTTAATAGTGTTCTCAAAGTTTTTTGGGATCTTAAATCTAAGATTTCGATTTCTAACTATTACTTTAAGAATTTTTTGAGATATAACGTTTTTTGCAAGTGACTGTTTGACAATTTCTACTTCTGGCAATTCTGGCATTTAGTATTATATTACCAGATAATATAAAAAAATTAATGAAACAAATTTTACAAAATAATAAAGGTCTTGTTCAGAAGGTGTTTGATAAAGTGTCAAATAAGTATGACCTGATGAATGATTTTATGTCGCTTGGTATTCATAGGCTCTGGAAAAAAGATTTAATAAATACCATGTCACCTTCTAAAAATACAAAATTAATCGATGTTGCATGTGGTACTGGTGATATTGGTAAATTATTTTTAGAGTCAGTAAATTATCACGGATTAGTTTATAATGTTGACCCAAATAAAAATATGATAAACGAAGGTAAAAAAAAGTTTAAAAATATTAATAATATTAAATGGTTTATTAATTCAGCTGAAAGTTTAAAATTCAAAGATAATTTTTTCGATTTTTATACAATCAGTTTTGGGTTAAGAAATACAAAAAATATTGACAAATCTTTAAAAGAAGCATTCAGAGTTCTCAAACCAGGTGGTAAGTTTATATGCCTTGAATTTTCAAAAGTTCAAAATGAAAATTTTAGAAAAATTTACGAGGAATACTCAAAATTAATACCTAAAATAGGGGATTTTATTGTGGGTGAAAAAGAACCATATGAGTATTTAATTGAGAGCATCGATAAATTTATTAATCAAGAAGAATTACTTGATTGTATGAACAAGAATAATTTTACTAATTGTAAGTATAGAAATCTTAATGGAGGAATAGTTGCAATACATTCTGGTTGGAAAGTTTAATGTTAAGAAAAATTTTTATTTTATTTAGAATCGCACGAAGATTAGCCAAATCAGATGCTTTAGAAATAATTTCAAAAATACATAAACCTCCTCTCATTATTAAAACTTTATTAAAAATTTTTTCTTTTTCGTTTTCACAAAAAACAGATTCTTCAAATGACAAATCTGAAGAAGATAAACTATGTGAGTCCATTCAGGGTATGGGAACAACTTTTATAAAGTTGGGCCAATTTTTAGCTACTAGACCGGATATAATTGGTGAAGAAATTTCAAAAAAATTAGAGAAGCTTCAGGATAGATTACCACCATTTAAAATGCAAGTAGCCAAAAATATTTTAAAAGAAAGTTTAGGGGTAGATAACTTCAATACTATTTTAAATCTTAGTGAACCAGTAGCCGCAGCATCTATTGCTCAAGTTCACAAGGCACAAATTAATGAAAATGGAACTGTAAAAGATGTTGCAATTAAAATATTAAGACCTGAAATAAAAAAAGTTTTTAATGAAGAGATAGATGCATTGATGCTTCTAGCTTATATAATTCAGAGTACAATAACAAAAACAAAGAGACTTAAATTGGTAGAAGTAGTTTTTCTTTTGAAAGAAATTACTAATCATGAGATGGATTTAAGATTTGAGGCAGCTGCTGCCAACGAATTTTCTGAAAACACCAAAAATGATTCTGGGTTTTTTGTTCCTAAAATATACTGGAATTATACTAGTGAAAAAGTTTTAACATTAGATTGGGTTGATGGATTGTCTATAAGAGAAAGAGATTTAATAAATGAAAAAAATATAGACGTAAAAAATATTGCCTCAAATATTATTCAACATTTTTTAAGACACGCAGTTAGAGATGGTTTTTTTCATGCAGATATGCACCAAGGTAATTTATTCATAAATGAAAGTGGACAAATTGTGCCGATTGATTTTGGTATAATGGGCAGGATAGATAAACTTAATAGAAGATATCTTGCTGAAATTTTGTTTGGTTTTATTCAAAGAGATTACAAAAAAGTCGCTGAAGTTCATTTGGTTGCAGGCCTAGTACCAAATAACGTGAATGTTGATGAACTTGCTCAAGCATTAAGATCAATAGGTGAACCAATTTTTGGTCAATCAGTGAAGGATATATCTGGTGGAAAATTACTTAAACAGTTATTTGATATTACTGAAAAATTTAATATGCAAACACAACCACAGCTTCTTTTATTGCAAAAAACAATGGTGGTTGTTGAAGGTGTCGCAAGAAAACTTAATCCAGAAACTAATATTTGGGAAACCTCTAGACCAGTTTTAGAAAAATGGCTTAGAGAAACTAAAGATCCAATAAATAATTTTACAGAAACTTTAAAAGATTCTGCTGAAGTTTTGAGGAAACTCCCTGAATTACCACAAATGATGGAAAAAGCAAACCAAGCGCTAACATTTCTTGCTA
>CACNHI010000008.1 GCA_902620265.1 uncultured Pelagibacteraceae bacterium
TTGTTGAGGATATGCAGACTAGCTATAACCATTTTTTTGGCGGTAATCCATTTGATCTAAAATATTCAAATTCACATATGAATTTTTTTAAAAATTTAACAGATAGATTAAATTATCAAGAAATAGCCAATCCTTTTTACATAAAAAACAAATATGATGGAAAAATTACAAATATTTCATTTTATCACAATATGGTTTTTCTAAAAAAAGGTGAAAACAACCTATTAAGCAGTGAGTTAATTAACCATTCTTACGAAAATATGAAATTTAAAGAAAAATCAAATAGATCCGGAAACTATTTCAGGTATTTTGTAAAATATAAAATTTTTTATAAATTTTTTACATTGACTTTGTATATTTACAATTTATTAAAAAGGATACTTTTATTTAGATTTTAAGTAATATAAATTAATTCAATGAAAAAAATTATTTTTATAATAATTACAATCTTACTTTTACCAAATATATCTATTGCTAATGAAAGATTTATTCCTTTAGAATTGTTCACAGGAGGTGATATTAGAGATGACCAAGAAATTATATATACTTCTGCAGATACGATTTTTGGTGAAAAACGTAGAAAGAAAATTGTTGGACCAATTGATTGGAAATATCCAGGTACTGATGAAATAATTAAAGTTTATAAGAGAACACAAAAAAATAAATCTGGTAAAGTAAAAAAAACGCAATTATTTACTGTTACTAATGATGGTCAGTGTATGGGACGAGTTTACGATCAAAGAAGATCAGGAACTAAATATATTAAAAATGGATGTAAGTTTCCCCTAGGTTTGTGGAAAAAAGGTGAAACCAGAACCTTTTCAGTTACAGATCGGGGAGCAAGAACTGTAGAATTGAAAATACTAAGTTTAGGAAAAAAACCAACAAGTTGTGTTAAATATAATTGGAAGTTGTTTGATGACGCAACTGGAAAAAAATTGGCAGACAATGACTATAAGTTTTGTAAAAAAAGAGCTATGACCAGTTTACTTATCAGAAAAATTAAAGACTAAGGAACTAACCAGGTATTTTTGTTGTTTTTTAAATCAAACTGAGCTCTTCGATGACCTTTAGCTGCAAGATATAGCCATTCAATTGATTTAATTTTGCACTTTATAACAGTAAAGTTTTTATAACCTTCTTCACTTTGATCCATAGTGTAATCAAAATCTTCTAATTTCGATATCATCCCTGATGTTGGATTGTTTGAGATAGTTCCAGGAGGGCTATCTGTTAAATAGCATCTTCTACTAATATGTTGAGTTTTTTCCCAAGAGTCTTTTGTACTTGAATTTTGGTTATTAATCTCACATTCAACCTTCACTCTTAACTGAATCTTTTCTTCTTTGTCGTAGAAAACTAAAGAGGCATTCTTGTTTTTTTTAAGAATATCTACCTTTGGAGATCTTAAATCGGTATGAAATTGTAATAGATTATTTTCTCTGTCTGATTTTCTTAGAACAACAATTCTGCCATCAACCTCATCTTGATGAGCACAAATAAAAACAGGAATTCTGAAAGGAGAACCTCTATTAGTCACAGCATCATTTAACATGGACCAATACTTATTTTGAATTTCTTCTAGATCTTCATAGTATGCTGGTTGCATACATTGCTACTTTCTAAATCTTTTGATTAAACTTGATGTATCCCAACGCTTGCCACCCATATCTTGAACTTCACTGTAATATTTATCAACTAGTTCGGTTACAGGCAACAATGAACCATTATTTTTAGCTTCGTCCATTGCAATTTTTAAATCTTTTCTCATCCAATCTACTGCAAATCCAAAATCAAATTTATCATCAATCATTGTTTTATATCTATTTTCCATTTGCCATGATTGTGCCGCACCTTTTGATATGACTTCTATTACATCTTCCATATTTAACCCAGATTTCATTCCAAAATTTATTGCCTCAGATAAACCCTGAACTAATCCTGCAATACAAATTTGATTAACCATTTTTGCTAGCTGACCGTTTCCTGCTTTACCAAGCAATTTCATTTTTTTGCTATAACAATCTATTTTATCTTTTGCTTTATCAAAATCAGGTTGATCACCACCAATCATAACAGTTAATGCACCATTCTCTGCACCAGCTTGTCCACCAGAAACAGGAGCATCTAATGCACCGAATCCATTTTTCTTAGCATACTCATAAATTTCTCTAGCAATTGTTGCGGATGCTGTAGTGTTATCAATATAGACTGCACCCTTTTTAATTGTTTTAAAAGCTCCGTTGTCACCAAAAGTTACATCTCTTAAGTCATTATCATTTCCAACACAGGTAAAAATGTATTCCGCATCTTTAGCTGCATCTGCTGGGGTTTCAGCCATTTTACCTTTGTATTCCCCAATCCATTTTTCTGCTTTTGATTTTGTGCGATTAAAAACAGTTACATTGTGACCACCTTTTGATATATATCCTGCCATTGGATAACCCATGACACCAAGACCTATGAAAGCAACATTACAACTCATAATTTTTATATGTTTAAAAGTTTAAGTTTAAAAGTAATTATTTTTGGGTTTATTTTTACATTTTTTTCAAGCTTTGGACAGAGTTTTTTTCTTGGTTTATTTAATTCAAGTATTAGAGACACACTTTCAATTACTCATGGACAATTTGGCTCAATCTATGCATCTGCAACATTATTGAGTAGTTTAATTCTTGTTTGGTTTGGAAAAAAAATTGATGATATTAATATTCTTAAATTTTCTTATATCGTAATAACTTTATTAGCATTCTCTTGTTTTTTCTTTTCAAAAATAAATTCAGTTTATTATTTATTTGTTGCAATTCTTCTAATGAGATTTTCTGGTCAAGGTATGATGTCTCATACATCTTCTACAACAATTTCAAGATTCTTCACTAAATCAAGAGGTAAAGCTTTAAGCACTTCTTGGTTTGGTTTATCTACATCAGAATTTATTTTACCAGTACTAATAATTTATCTTTTAACCATTTATGAATGGAGAGATATCTGGATAGTAATTTCATTAATCGTAATATTATTTTTACCGACAGTTTCATTTTTTTTAGTAAAAAACTTAAACTTAGAGTCTAGAGAAACTGATAATGTAAAAAACAAAGGTAATAATAAGATTAAAGATTGGAAAAGAATTGAAGTTTTAAAAGATTATAGATTCTACATTATCAGCGCTAACATGCTTGCTATGCCCTGGATAGCTACAGGAACTTTTGTTTATCAATCTTTTATATTGGAGTCTAAAAATTGGGGGCCTTACATCATAGCTCAATCTTTTATGGTTTATTCAATTATGTCAGTTATTACATTGTTTGCATCTGGTTTTTTGATAGATAAGTTTACTAGTAGAAAAATATTGGTTTATATGAATTTACCGCTTTTGCTTGCAACACTAGTAATAATTTATTTCAATAATCCTCTTACAGCATTTATTTTTTTAGGTTTGATTGGTATTTCCAATGGCTTTGCAAACGTTTTAGGATCTTCAACCTGGGCGGAAATATATGGTGTTAAACATATTGGATCGATTAAAGCTTTGACAACAGCATTGATGGTATTCTCTACAGCTTTTGGAACAGCTTTTTTTGGAATATTAATTGATCGTGGTTTTTCAATCGAAGAAATTGCAATAATATCTGGTATTTATATATCAATTTCTTTAATCATGCTTTTTATTATCAGATCAAAACTTAATCCAGTAAAGTTATAAAAATATCTTGATTTTATTTAAGAGCGGGTATAAACACCCAGCATGGCAAGAGTAACAGTTGAAGATTGTGTAGATAAAGTTGAAAGTCCTTACGAATTAGTTTTGGTTGCAAAAGAGAGAACAACACAATTAAATTCAGGTGTTGAACCGACAGTTAGTAAAGATAATGATAAGAATACAGTAATTTCATTAAGAGAGATTGCAAATGAAAACGTCAAAGTTTCAGATTTAATCGATAGTGGTGTTTATAAATTAAGAAAACACGTTGAACAAGTTGATGACTCATTAACAGAGGATGAGGAAATAGGTGATGATTTCGAAAATTTATATAAAGGCGAAATATCTAAGAGTGGAACACCAATACTGCCATCAAAAAGAGCTAGAAAGATCCCAGAAAAAACACAAGCTTTTTCCAAAGAAGATATTGCTGAAAGTTCACCAACACAACCTACTGAACAAGCAGAGCCATCTGGAGAAACAGAGGATGCATCTGTTGAGGAATTAAAAGATCAAGAAAATAAAGAACCCAGTGAAGAAGTTAGTCAAGATTAATTACAAAACTCTTCAATAATCTTTTTTCGATGTTCATCTAAGTCTGGGATATCTCCTCTTTTTATTTCGTCCTTATAAGAGGACATTTTAATTGGATTACCTGCAGTTTTAAAATCACCAACAACTTTATGAAAAGCATTAACAATCATATTTCTGGATTTTATTTGTGGATTTTCAACCGCATCTTTAATATTAAAAATTGGTCCACAAGGAATTTTATCTTTCTCCATTTTTTGTATCCAATCTTTAGTATTTAGTGATTTAAGTTTTTTCTCCATCATTGATTTAAGATCATTCATATTTTCACAACGTAAAGAATTGGTTTTGAACTTTTCATTATTGGGTAAATCATTTAATTCGAGAACATTGCATAATTTTTCAAAAAGTTTGTCATTTCCTGCTGCAATTATTATGTAATTATCTTTTGTTTTAAAAGCCTCAAATGGTGCAATAGATGGGTGCCTTGATCCCATTGGTTTTGGTATTTCATTTTTGGATAAATAACGTGCTATTGCATTTTCTAAAATCGCAATTTGACAATCAAGCATTGACACATCAATAAACATACCTTTGCCAGTTTTTTCTCTATCATAGAGCGCAGCGTTAATTCCAATTGTTGTAAATAATGCAGCTGTGATATCCCCTATAGAAGTTCCAACTCTTGTTGGTTCTGAGTTTGGTTGTCCAGTAACACTCATCAACCCACCCATTCCTTGAACAACCATATCGTAGGCTGGTAATTCTTTTAATGGTCCTGTTTGACCAAAACCAGATGCAGAAGCGTAAATTAATTTTGGAAATTTCTTACACATATCTTTCCAGCCAAAACCCCATTTCTCTAATGTTCCAGGCTTAAAATTCTCAACAAGGATATCTGCTTTACTTAATATGTTTAAAAATATTTTTTTATCTTCTTCATCTTTTAGGTTTAAAGCAATACTTTCTTTTCCTCTGTTTAATGACATGAAATAAGCTGAATTGTCTTTGACAAAAGGTCCAAATTTTCGAGAGTCATCACCTATCCCTGGTGCTTCTACTTTAATTACTCTTGCACCCATATCAGAGAGCATCATTGTGCAATAAGGGCCCACTAATACTCTTGTTAAATCAACAACTAGTAAGTTTTTTAAAGGTCCATCCATAAATTAATAGTGTTATATATGAGTTAATAGTGAACTTGACTCTTAATCATATCTTATCTTTAATACACTTTTTTTAATAACTAAAGAAGGGGAAAAAATGTTTAAAAAAATATCTTTATTTTTAACTTCATTAGTATTTGTCCTAACTACAATTGGATCAGCTTATGCTATTACTTTGAAAGCGAGTCATCAATGGCCAGGTACGCCTAGAGCTGATGGTTCTTATGATCCAAGACACGAAATGGTACAGATAATTGCTGATGAGATGAAAAAAGCAAATGTAGGAGTAGATATCAGAATTTATCCTGCAAAATCACTTTACAAACCAAAAGAACAGTGGAAACCGATGACAACTGGTCAATTGGATATTTCTGCTTTTCCATTAGCATATGCATCTAAGTTTCATCCAGAATTTGATGCAACTTTAATGCCAGGAACAGTTAAAAATCACGATCATGCATTGAGATTTAATAAAGGTCCAATGATGACTGAGATTAAAAAAATTATTAATGACGCTGGTGTAGTAGTATTATCTGACGCTTGGTTAGGTGGGGGTTTTGCATCTAAAACAAAATGCATTAAAAATCCTAGTGATGCTAAAGGACAAGTTATGAGAGCAGCTGGTAAAGCATTTAACCAAATGCTAGAGGCAGCCGGTGCAGGTATACAAAGTATGCCATCATCTGAAATTTATACTGGTCTTCAAACTGGAGTACTTACTGGTGCAAATACTAGTTCAGGAAGTTTTGTAAGTTATAAGATTTATGAACAAGTAACTTGTGCAACTCCTCCAGGTAAGTTTGGATTATGGTTTATGTATGAGCCAATTTTAATGTCAAAAATGAGTTTCGATAAATTAAACTCTAAACAACAAGATGCTTTAATGAAAGCTGGAAAAGTTGCAGAAAAATATATGACTGCTCAAGTCGAAAATTTAGATAAAAAATTTGAGGACGCTTACAAAGCAGCAGGTGTAAAATTAGTTTATATGAATGCAAAAGATCATGCAGCTTGGGTTGAGATAGCTAAGAAATCTTCTCACAAAGCATTTGCTGAAAAAGTTCCAGGTGGCGATAAGCTAATGGAAATGGCTTTATCAGTTAAATAAAAAAATATATAAAGAAGAACCCCTATTTTATTTTAAATAGGGGTTTTTTTATGAAAAAAAAGTATTTAAAGTTTTGTAATCTTGTTGCGCAGGCTTGCGGGGCTTTTGCTGTTTTAGCATTATTATTATCTATTTTAGTCATTGTAGAATTAGTATTCGAAAGATACTTTTTCCAAAGAGCAATCACTTGGCAAACAGAGCTGGTAACAATGCTTTTAGTTGCATCAACATTTATTGGAAGCGCATATGTTCTAAGTGAAAAGGCACATGTTAGTATGGAATGGATATATGATTTTTTATCTAATAAAAATATTATTAGATTAAAAATTTTTACATCCTTTTTAAGTTTACTTTTCTTCTTAATACTATTTTATTTTGGTTTTTTAATGGTTGAGGAAGCTTTTACAAAAAATTACTCAACAGGAACTGTTTGGGATCCTCCACTTTGGATACCTTATTCTTCAATGATGATAGGAGCTATTTTGATGATACTTCAATACATAGCAGAAATTATAAAATTAGTTGATGATAAGGATTATAATTGATGGATCCATTAATAATAGCATTAATTGTTGCAGTCTTTACTTTGATTGTTCTTTTCTCTGGTATCCCAATTGCTTTTGGTTTGAGTTTTGTTTCTATAGCACTACTTGTTTCTTTTGAAGGTTTTCAGATGTTAGATGTTTTTGCTGAAACATTCTATGCGGGACTAAATTCTTTTGTTCTACTTTCAATTCCAATGTTTATTTTAATGGGAATGGCAGTAGCCAATTCACCAGCAGGCAAGGATTTATATATTGGTTTAGATAGATGGTTATGGAGAGTCCCAGGTGGATTAGTTATTTCTAACATAGGTGCATGCTCAATTTTTGCGGCCTTAAGTGGTTCAAGCCCAGCTACCTGTGCAGCAATTGGAACAATGGGCATACCTGAGATGAGAAAGAGAGGATATTCAGATCAAATTGCTACTGGAACTATTGCTGCTGGAGGAACTTTAGGAGTTTTAATTCCACCAAGTATAGTTTTAATAGTTTATGGTATTGCTACTGGAACTTCTATTGGAAGATTATTTTTATGTGGCTTAATACCTGGATTCATGCTTGCGGGTATGTTTGCAATATGGGCATTAATTCACAGTTACTTTATTGATAAAGATGCAGCTAAAGCTTTAAAGAACAGAAAGCGTCCTACATTAAAAGAAAAACTCGAGGTTTTACCTAGAATTTTTCCTTTTTTAGCAATCATTGCTGGTGTTCTATATGTTTTATACGGAGGTGTTGCAACTCCATCTGAAGCTTCAGGCGTTGGAGCATTCTTAGTTTTTGTTATGATAGCAGTTGTCTATAAAATTTATCAACCAAAAAAAATATGGAACATAGTTAAAGTTTCAATGAAAGAAAGTGTAATGATAATGTTCATCATAGCGGCATCATACCTTTTTGCATTTACTCTTTCACAACTCTATGTAACACAATCTTTAGCTCAGAGTATGGTAGAGCTCAGCTCAAACAAATGGGTTATATTTATTTTAATAAATATATTTCTATTAATCGCTGGTTTCTTTTTACCTCCAGTTGCAGTCATTGTTATGACTTCAGCAATTTTATTACCAGTTATTACTACTCTCGGTTTCGATCCTTATTGGTTCGCTATTGTATTTACAATTAATATGGAGATTGGATTGATTACTCCACCTGTAGGTCTAAATCTCTATATAATTAAAGGTATAACACCCGATGTTAGTTTAAAGGAAATTCTAAAAGGATCTGTACCTTTTATGATAATAATGGCATTAGCAATCCTAATACTGTGTATTTTTCCAGAAATTGTTACATGGTTACCTGATAAAGTAATGGGTAAAGCTCTTGGATATTAAAAAAAAAATTAATAGAAAAATTTCAGTTGCTCCCATGATGGATTGTACCGACCGTCATGATAGATATTTCTTAAGACTTATAAGTAAAAATGTAATGCTTTACTCAGAAATGGTTGTTACTAAAGCAGTATTACGCGGTGATAAACATAAATTACTTATGTTTAATGACTTGGAAAAACCTTTAGCTTTACAGGTGGGTGGTTCTGATAAAAAAGAACTAGCGGAAGTAGCTAAAATTGCTGAAGATTATGGTTATGATGAAATCAATATCAATTTAGGTTGTCCTAGTAAAAAAGTTCAAAAAAACTCTTTTGGCGCTTGTTTAATGAAAGAACCAGAACTTGTATCCGAATGTATGGCTGAGATGAAAAATTCCTGCAGTATTCCAGTTACTGCCAAAACTAGAATAGGTTTTGATGATACAGAGGAATTTGATTATTTAAATATGTTTGTAAATAAAATGAAACAAACTGGGTGCAAAACTATTATTTTACATGCTAGAAAAGCAATATTAAAAGGTCTAACCCCAAAGCAAAATTTAAATATTCCAAAATTAAATTATGGAATGGTTTACGAGATTAAGAGATCAAATCCAGATTTGGAAATTATAATTAATGGAGGAATTACCACTACAGATCAAGTCAAAAACCATTTAAATTATTGTGATGGTGTAATGATTGGTAGGGCAATTTACCAAAATCCATATTTTTTAAAAGATATTGAGAAAGAAATATTTAATAATTCAAACGTATCATCGAGAGAAGATATTGTTAAACATATTTTAGAATATCTTGAAAAAGAAATTAAAACTGGAACCAAAGTAAATCAAGTAATGAGACATACTGTTGGACTTTATTATGGTCAACCAGGTTCGAAAGAATGGAAAAAATATTTGAGCGACAATATGATGGCAAGAGATTCTGATTTCCAAAAAGCAAAACATATTATGGACATTGCCCAAAATAATGAAAAAGCAAATCAATTAACTGCCTGATGGAAAATATAGATTCAGGAGTAATAATAAATCTTTTAACAGTATTAGCTATTGCTGCAGCGGTTGCTGGTTTTATGGCAGGATTACTTGGAGTAGGGGGAGGTATAATAATGGTTCCCGCTCTATATTATGCATTCAGTGTTCTTGACTTTGATATTGTTACAAGAATGCATTTGTCTGTTGGAACTTCTCTTGCAATAATTATTCCAACTTCAATAATTTCAACAAAAACACATATGGAATATGATGCTGTAGATTTTAAAATGGTTAAAACTTTCGGTATTTTAATTGTACTAGGAGTTTTAGCTGGAACATTTTTGGCAGTAAATTTAAAAACGCCATCATTAGTTTTATTCTTTGCAATCTTTTCATGTTTTGTGGGATTATTTTTTATCTTCCTAAGAGAAAAACTTGTTGAAAGTCCAAAAAAAATTTCAAATACAATTAAAAATATTTCAGGTTTATTAATTGGTTTTATTTCAGTGCCGTTAGGAATTGGTGGTGGTTCATTAATGGTACCATTTATGAGAACCTTTGGATATGATATCAGAAAATCTATAGGCACTGCAGCTGCAGTTGGATTTTTAATAGCAGTCACAGGTACGACTACGATGATAATAGGTGGAAATATAATTGATAATGTGAATACACCTTATAGCATTGGTTATATAAATCTTTTAGGGTTTGCAGTATTTGTACCAGTAACAATGGTTATGGCAAGAATAGGTGCAAAGGTTGTGTATAAAATTGACAAAAAATTATTAAGTAGAATATTTGGCTGTTTTTTACTATTTGTATCTGCTAGATCGTTTTTTGAGTACTTTAATATAACTTAATCAAAAGGTTTTTCTGTCGTTAACATATTTAATAAACGAATATTGGTATTTCTTATTACTAATAATATTTGCAGCAACTGCGGTTGGTTTTTTTGCAGGTTTATTTGGTATTGGTGGTGGTTTAATTTCTGTTCCTTGCCTTTTTTTTATATTTGAAACGTTAAATTTCGATAAAAATTATTTGATGCATTTAACTGTGGGAACAGCATTTACCATTACTATTTTCACATCAACAGTTTCTGTCATAACTCACCACAAAAACAAACTTGTAGATTTAAGCGTAGTTAAGACATTTGGTATATTTGTAGTTGTTGGAGTGCTGATAGGTACTATTTTTGCATCTATCATGAAAACTAAGATGTTAGTTCTATTCTTTTCTATAGTTGTATATGTTTTTGGAGCTTATTTAATGTTAGCACAGGAAAAAATTAAAAAAATTAAACCTAATCCATCATTTTCTCCACGAATTATTTTTGGAATTTTGTCTGGATTTGTTTCAGCGCCAATGGGTATTACTGGCGCAATGATGAATGTTCCAATACTTAGATATTTGGGATACCCAATAAGTAAATGTATCGGAAGTGCTGCTGCTATTGGTTTTTTTATATCATTTACTGGATCAATAGGCTTTTTAATTTCCGGATTTTATTTTAATGTAAATTTACCTTTTAGCATTGGTTTTATTAACATTCCTGCTTTTATTCTCTTTGTTCCCATTACAAGTTTTATGGCAAGAGTAGGAGCAAATACAGTTTATAAAATGAATAAAATAAAAGCCCAAAGATTATTTGGAGTATTTTTATATACAGTTGGTACAATATTTATTTATAGATATTTTAATATCTAATTATATTTTTTGGTCGTATTCTCCAATTTTACCAGTCTCTTGTAAAAGTTTATCAATGAAATTAAAAATTTCTTTCTTAATTTTATCAGAAGTTGGGCTTTCAGTAACAATAACTAGCGAGGGTTTATTTGATGAAGCTCTTATTAAGCCCCAAGAACCATCATTTAGAGTAAATCTTATTCCGTTAACTGTTAAAATATCAATTATTTCTTGACCTTCAATTTTTATATTTTTTTCTTTTAAATTTTTAATTTTCAAAGTTATGTCATCTATTACTTCATATTTTTCATTATCTTTACAAAATGGACCCATTGTAGGACTTTGATATGTTTTTGGTAGAGCATTGATTAAAACATCTAAATATTCATTTTGATTGTCTAATAATTTACATACTTGAATGGCAGAATTAATACCATCATCATATCCATATCCTAGTGGTTTATTAAAAAAGAAATGACCACTTTTTTCAAATCCTGCTATTGCATTATCTTCATTTACTTTTCTTTTAATATATGAATGACCTGTCTTCCAATAAATAGTTTCACAATTATTTTTTTTCAAAATTTCGTCTTTCATAAATAAACCTGTTGATTTAACATCTACAATAAACTTTGAATTTTTATGAGAGTTAGAAATATCTCTTGCAATTAATAAACCAATTTTATCTGCAAATATTTCATTTCCTTTGTTGTCTATTACACCAACTCTATCTCCATCCCCGTCAAATCCAAAACCAACATCTGCTTTATTTTCTTTAACACATTTAGCGATTTCATAGAGCATCTCCATATCCTCTGGGTTTGGGTTATACCTTGGAAAAGTATAATCTAAATTACAATCTAATTCTATTACATCACAGCCTATACCTCTTAAAATATCTGGAGCAAAAATCCCAGCAGTACCATTTCCACAGGCTGCTACTACTTTTAGTTTTTTCTTAATTTTGTTTTGTGATAGTTCATGAATATAAGTTTTATTAAAATCTTTCACCTCTTCATATTTTCCAGATCCTTTTGAAAATTTTTCATTCATTACAATATCTTTTAGATCTGACATTTCATCCTTGCAATGAGTTAACCCTTTTTCAATACCCATTTTTATTCCTGTCCATCCGTTTTCATTATGACTTGCGGTTATCATTGCTACCGCATCTGAATTTAATTTAAATTGAGAAAAATATACTGTAGGTGAAAGACACAAACCTATATCTTTTACGTTACAACCCGTTGATAGTAACCCTTTAACAAAATTTTTTTTTACATTTTCACTATATGATCTATAATCATGTCCAACTATTACTGTTGGATTTTTTATTTTAGAAATAACTTGAGTCCCAAATCCCTTTCCAACTGAATCGATTCCTTCCTCATTAATGCTTTCTGGAAATAACCACCTTGCGTCATATTCTCTAAAGCCTAAGGGATCTATTTTTTTAAGATTAGACATGTTGATATTTGTATATTTTTTTTAATTTTTTATTGCTAAATTTTTTATAATGTTCTATAAATGTTCTGTTGATTTTTAATTCATATAGTGTATTAAGAATATCTTCATACAACATATAGTTGTTTAACAAATTTTAAGGGAGTTATGAACAAATTAGTATCTCAGGCTATAAAGAAAGCTGTCTCAGAATATAGCTATAACAACCAAGAGTTGATTAACAAGGATAAAAGGCCAGATTTATTCTCATTAAACAACAATACTGAATTATTCCAAAATTCTAGAGGTATAACTATCAAAATAGACAGATCTAGGGATAGCAATTTAACAGATTTTGGCAAAGCTACTTTAAGCGATAGATATTTGGGTGAAAATGAGTCATTTCAAGATCTCTTTGCAAGAGTCGCTAGTCATTACGCAGATGATAACTTACATGCACAAAGACTATACAATTATATAAGTCAACTTTGGTTTATGCCAGCAACACCAGTTTTATCTAACGGAGGAACAACAAGGGGCCTTCCTATTTCGTGTTTTCTTAATGAAGCAGGAGATAGTTTAAACGGGATTTTAGATTTATGGAGTGAAAATGTTTGGCTAGCAGCTAGAGGAGGAGGAATTGGAAGTTATTGGGGTAACCTAAGATCTATTGGTGAAAAAATTGGAAGAGTAGGTAAGACTTCTGGAATAATTCCATTTATAAAAGTTATGGACTCTTTGACAATGGCAATAAGCCAAGGTTCTTTGAGAAGAGGATCAGCAGCATGTTATCTACCAATTGACCATCCTGAAATTGAAGAATTCATCGAAATGAGAAGACCTACAGGTGGTGACCCAAACAGAAAAGCTTTAAATTTACATCATGGAGTTTTAGTATCAGATGCGTTTATGCGAGCAGTAGAGATGGATGAACAGTGGGCTTTAAAAAGTCCAAAAGATGGAGCTGTTCAAGCAACTGTGTCAGCAAGAAATTTATGGATTAGACTTCTAACAGCTAGAATTGAAACTGGTGAACCGTATATAATTTATATAGACACAGTTAACAGAATGATACCACAGCATCATAAGCTCGCTGGTCTAACTGTTAAGACATCAAATCTTTGTAGTGAAATTACTTTACCAACAGGTGTTGATAAAGAGGGCAGAGACAGAACTGCGGTATGTTGTTTATCATCTTTAAACGTAGAAAAATATGATGAGTGGAAAGATGATGAAAATTTCATTGGTGATGTTATGAGATTTTTAGATAACGTTCTAACTGATTTTATTGAAAATGCGCCTGAACAATTTAGTGACGCAACATACTCTGCATTAAAGGAAAGAAGTGTTGGATTAGGTGTAATGGGATTACATTCATTTTTTCAAAAGAAAATGATTCCGTTAGAATCTGTTATGAGCAAAGCTTGGAATAAAAAGATTTTTGAACACATTCATAAACATGTCGATAAAGCATCAAAGGATTTAGCTGAGGAAAGAGGACCGTGTCCTGACGCAGCTGAGTATGGGATTAACGAAAGATTTTCAAACAAAACTGCTATTGCTCCAACAGCATCTATTTCTATTATTTGTGGTGGAACATCACCAGGTGTTGAACCTATTGCTGCTAATAGCTATACCCATAAAACTTTATCTGGATCATTTAATGTAAGGAATAGACACTTAAAACAAATTCTTGCTAAATATGATAAAGATAATGACGAAGTTTGGTCAAGCATTACAACTAATCAAGGCTCAGTTTCGCATTTAGATTTCCTAACTCAAAATGAAAAAGATGTGTTTAAAACAGCTTTTGAGCTAGATCAAAAATGGATAATTGAATTAAGTGCTGATAGAACGCCTCATATATCTCAAGCACAATCTATAAACATATTTTTACCTGCAGATGTGCATAAAAAAGAACTACATCAAATTCACTTTCAAGCTTGGAAAAAAGGATTGAAAAGCTTGTATTATTGTAGGTCAAAATCAATTCAACGTGCTGAAAATGTTAATGATGCAAAATCAACAGATATTACAGCTAACGTTTACAAATCTAACAAACAACAAGACAGTCAACCAGAATACGAGGAGTGTTTATCATGTCAGTAATAAAACAAGAAAAGAAGGAAATTATTCAACCAAAAAAAATGGGTCTTTTAGTAGAAAACCCAGTTTATAAACCGTTTAGATATCCTTGGTGTTATGATGCATGGTTAACACAACAAAGAATTCACTGGCTTCCAGAAGAAGTGCCTTTAGGAGACGATGTGAGAGATTGGCAAAAAAACTTATCTCAAGCAGAAAAAAATTTATTAACACAGATTTTTAGATTTTTTACTCAAGCGGATGTTGAAGTAAATAACTGCTATTTAAGACATTACACAACAGTTTTTAAACCTACCGAAGTATTAATGATGATGACTGCTTTTGCGGCAATGGAAACTGTTCACATAGCAGCGTACTCGCACTTATTAGATACAATTGGTATGCCCGAGTCTGAATATTCAGCATTTATGAAATATAAAGAAATGAAAGATAAGTACGACTATATGCAAGGTTTTAACGTTAATTCAAAAGAAGATATTGCAAAAACTGTTGCAGTATTCAGCGCTTTCACTGAAGGGCTCCAACTTTTTGCAAGTTTTGCAATACTTTTAAATTTTCCAAGGTTCAACAAAATGAAAGGTATGGGTCAGATCGTAACTTGGTCAGTTAGAGATGAAACTCTTCACTGCAATTCAATGATTAGAGTCTTCAAAGAGTTTATAAAAGAAAATCCAGAAGTATGGACACCAAAACTTAAAAAAGAACTTTATGAAGCTTGCAGAACTATTATTGAACACGAAGATGCTTTTATTGATTTAGCATTTGAAATGGGACCTATGCAAGGACTTACTGCCCAAGAGGTAAAAGACTATATTAGGTTTATTGGTAATAGAAGACTATCTCAACTAGGTCTGGAACCAATTTATAAAGTTGATAAAAACCCTCTTACTTGGTTAGACACAATGCTCAATGCTGTTGAACACATGAACTTCTTTGAAGGAAGAGCAACAGAGTACTCAAAAGCATCAACCAGAGGAAATTGGACAGAAGCATTTTCTTAATTTGAAATATAAAAAATATTTCCGAAAAAGCAGTATTAAAAATATTGCTGAAGGAAATTTATTTCTAAAAGAAATTAACAAAATAAATCCAAAAACTTTTTTTGAGATAGGTATATTTCAGGGTGTTTTAGCAAAAAATGTCTGTGATCTTATGTTTAATAATCATGGCCTAAACTTTAAATATTATGGTGTAGATATTTTTGAAACTGATGAAATATATAAAAATGAAATTGCTCCATCTTTAAAAATTAATAATCCTCTCAAAAGATTATATTTTAAATATATAAAAAAATACAACCCTTATAGCATTGAAGCTGTTGAAGATTTATTGAAAGATTATAAAAATAACATTAAATTAATAAAGGGCAATTCAAATACAGCTTTAAAAGATATTAATATCAAAAATATAGATTTGATATTTATTGATGGTGGTCATGATTATAATACAGTTAAAAATGACTTAAATTTTAGTAAAAAAATAATTTCACAAAATGGAACAATATTGTGTGATGATTATAATTTAACCTATGCAGAGGGTGTTAAAAAAGCAATCGATGAATTTATAAAAGAAAATGCTTGCAAGCATCAAATTCTATTAGAGCGATTTGTTAAAATAAACTTATAATTATCTTTTATTAATACTAGGAACTTTTCTATACTGACTTCCATTATAAGCAGCCAAAGGACGTATAAGCTTGTTAGTAGCGTGTTGTTCAATAATATGTGCAGACCATCCTGTAATCCTTGATATTACAAATATTGGGGTGAAAAAATCTGTATCAAAACCCATTAAATGATATGTGGGCCCCGTTGGATAATCAACATTAGGATGAATATTTTTTCTATCAATCATAACTTTTTCAACAATGTCATAGATTTTTTCAAATTTTTTATCTTTTTTAATTTTAGCAACTTTTCCAAAATATTCTCGCATAGTAGGTACTCTTGAATCTCCACTTTTATAAACTCTGTGGCCAAAACCCATCACTACAGCTTTTTTTTCTAAAGCATTATTAATCCATTTCAATGCATTCTCAGGTTTCTTTATTTTGTTCATCATATGCATGACTTCCTCATTTGCGCCTCCATGCAGTGGTCCTTTAAGACTAGCTATTGCTCCAGTTATTGCACCATGAATATCAGAAAGACTGCTAGTAATTGTTCTAGCTGTAAAAGTAGAAACATTAAAACTATGTTCAGCGTAAAGAATTAAAGAAACATCAAAAGCTTTAACAATATCTTTTTGAGGAACTCTGCCAAAACACATATAAAAAAAGTTTTCTGCAAAAGATAGATTTTTCTTAGGAGAAATTATTTTCTTTCCTTTTCTTAATCTGTAAAAAGCAGCTAATGCTACAGGAGTTTTCGCAAATATTCTCATAGCTTTTCTCAAATTTGCTTCAGTGGTGTTATTTGTAGTTTCCTTATCCTCAAGACCCATTACGCTTACAGCAGTTCTTGCAACATCCATTGGATGAGATTTTTTAGGCATTTCTTTTATAATGTTTAGAAGAGTTTTAGAAAGTTTCCTTTCATTTCTCTCTTGTTTTACAAATCTCTGCAATTGATTTTTATTTGGTAACTCCTTATTCAAAATAAGATAAGCAACTTCCTCAAAACCACAGTTTGCACATAAGTCTTGCGCTGCATAACCTCTATAAGTTAAAGAATTAATCTCAGGCATTACCTTTGAAATCGATGTCTCATCAACTGTAACACCCATTAAGCCTTTTTTTATATCATCGCTCATTATTCGTGACCTTTTGTACTAAAATTAAAAATTTTTTCATCTAAAGAATTATACTTTTCATATTCAACAAGCTCATACAACCTTTTACGAGTTTGCATTTTACTTATAACATTGTTCTGATGTCCATTAGAATAAATGTCTCTTAGGCCATCTTCTACATTTTTCATAGCTAATCTTTGTGTTGTTACTGGATAAATCACTATATTGTATCCTAAATTTTCTAGTTCTTTATAATTTAATAATTTTGTTTTTCCAAACTCTGTCATATTAGCTAATAAATAACACGAAAGTTCTTTTCTAACTTTTTCAAAATCTTTTTCATCTGCTAAGGCTTCAGGAAAAATTATTTCTGCTCCAGCATCAATATATGCTTTACATCTCTCAATCATCTTATCAATTCCCTCAACACTTTTTGCATCTGATCTCGCAATAATTTTAAAATTTTCATCTTTCCTCGCTGACACACAATCTTTTATTTTTTTTATCATTTCATCTTTTGATATGAGTTCTTTATTATCTAAGTGACCACATCTTTTTCTTTCAATTTGGTCTTCTAAATGGACTGCCGCAAGACCAAATTCTTCAAAAGTTTCTATTGTTTCTTTGCATGATTTAAAACCAGTATCAATGTCAACAATTGTTGGAAGGTCCGTTACTCTTGAAATCAGATAAGATCTTGTGCTTACATCCTCAATAGTAGTTAATCCAATGTCAGGAAATCCAAGGTCATTAGCCATGACACCTCCAGAAACATAAACAGCGTCATATCCTATTTCCTGAATTAATTTTGCAGTTAAGGGATTATATGCACCTGGTGCTCTAATAATTTTTTTTGATTTTAATTTATTAACAAAATCTTTTCTTTTTTGAACAGGATCTTTTTCAACAAAATGCATTAAAATATAGCTTTCTTTAAATTTCTTTTTAATTTACTTTTTTTAACAACTAAATTCAATTTTCCAAGTTGACCCGATTTTATTTTTTTTAGATTTTGAACATTTTTAATAAATCTATCACTTTCTTTTTTGTCTAATATACTTTTAGTTAAAGTTAAAAATTTATTTATATAGTTTTTTCTTTTGAATGGTCTTGCACCATAAGGATGAGCATCGGCTCTTTCAAGAGAATCTGCAATTTTTTTTCCATTATTTAATGTGATTACAACTTTTGCACCAAAAGATTTATTTTTGGGATTAGGATCATGATATTTTCTCGTCCATTTTTTATCTTCATGAGTAGTAATCGATTTCCAAATTTTAATTGTTGATTTTCTATTTGCTCTTGATTTAGTGTATGATTTAATATGGTGCCAATCTCCATCTTCGAGAGCTACTGCAAAAATATACATAATTGAATGATCCAATGTTTCTCTGCTTGCATTTGGGTCCATTTTTTGAGGGTCGTTAGCACCAGTTCCTATCACATAATGAGTATGATGACTTGTATAAATATCAATTTTTTTAATTTGATTTAAATTTGAAATTTTACTTTTTAATCTTTTTGCTAAATCAATTAGAGCCTGAGACTGATATTCGGCGGAATATTCTTTTGTATATGTTTCAAGGATAGCTTTTTTTGTTTCACCTTTTTTTGGTAATGGAACTTTATAAATAGCTTTTTTACCATCTAATATTCTTGCAATAACACTATCCTCACCCTCATAAATTGGACTAGGAGCACCTTCACCTCGCATAACTCTATCTACTGCTTCTATAGCAAGCTTACCTGCATGCGCAGGAGCAAATGCTTTCCAACTTGAAATTTCACCTTTTCTTGATTGTCTTGTTGATACGGTTGTATGTAACGCCTGCTGTATTGCCTGATAAATTGTTTCAGTATTCAATTTAAGCATTGATCCAATCCCTGCGGCAACACTCGGTCCTAAGTGAGCAATGTGGTCAACCTTATGTTTGTGTAAACATATACCTTTCACAAGATTTACTTGGACTTCGTATGCTGTAATAATTCCTCTTAAAAGATCTACACCACTTCTTTTTTTTTGTTGAGCAACACTTAGTAGTGGAGGAATATTGTCACCTGGATGGCTATAGTCTGCAGCCAAAAAAGTATCATGAAAATCTAATTCCCTTACTGCTGTACCGTTAGACCACGCAGCCCATTCACAATCGTATTTTAGACTTGAATTAACACCAAATAATGTAGCCCCATTTTTACGTGGATGCATTAAAGCCATTTCTCTTGATGATACAACTGGTTTTCTATTCAAAGATGCAATGGCTACTGATGCGTTGTCTATAAGTCTATTAATTACCATTTCAACTGAATCTTTGTTTAATTTAGAATTATCACTTGCAATCTCAGCAATCTTCCATGCTAATTGTTTTTTTTTAGGACAATCTTTTTTGGACGGATAAACTTTTACTTTATGTATTATCAAATTATCTCCTTAAATTTCTTTACAGTAATAACGACTTATTAATCAATTACAATCAATATGGCAGTTATTAAAAGTAAAAATGCTAAAAAAAACTCTATTATTACTTTTATTTTATTATTCTTTACCAAATTTTTAATGCCAGAACCAAAAGCTGCCCATGGTGAAATAGAAATTGGACAGATGATTAAAGCTACTGAAGCTATAAACATAATCGAAAAAAATAAATTCCCATCTTTAGGCAAAAAACTCGACGCAGCCATGCTTGATATAGTCCATGCTTTTGGGTTAACTATTTGAAATAAAGCAGCTTCGTAAAATTTGAGAGGTCTTGAATCGTCATCGTTTAATTTGCTAAATGATCCAATTATTTTATATCCAAGATATATTAGATATATTGCACATAATATTTTTAGAATGCTTTGTATTTCTGGATATATCTGGAAAATTTTACCCAACCCAAGACAAACCAATATTAACTGTGTAACATGACCAATAGTGATACCAGTCATATGAGGTATACTTCTAAAAAAACCAAACTTTAATCCTGATGTAAGAACCATCGAATTATTTGGTCCTGGTGTTACATACATTACAAAATAAAAGCTAACTAGAGCAAAAATTAAATTTGTATCAAACATTTAAATATTTTGAGACAATTTTTTCTACATTAACGAAATCTTTTATTAAATGATTATGATATATTTGCTCTATTTTCTTATCTGTATATCCATCTTCTAATAATATCATTGGAATATTTGCAGCTTTTGCGGCATCAGCATCATTTTCACTATCACCAAACATTAAGCATTTATCTAATTTTCCGTTAACTATTTCTACAATGCTTGTTAAATGTCTAGGGTCGGGCTTACAGTAATCAAATGTATTACCGCCAGCTACATATTCAAAATAATGATATATGTTAATTTTTTTTAATAAATCTATTGCAAGATGTTCTTGCTTATTTGTACATACAGCCATGGAGATATTATTTGATTTTGCCCAATCAAGAAACTCTTTAACTCCCTTTATCAACTTACTTTCAATTACTAAATTTTTACCATAAAAGTTAATAAATTCTTTTACCATTTCATTTTTAATTTTTTCATCAGTAATCTTTGAAAACTCTTTTTTTGCAGAACCCCAAATTGACCTACCAATTAAAACAGAGGCTCCTTTACCTACAAGATTTCTAATTTCGTCAACACTTCTTGTGCTATAACCAAATTTTTGCATTACATGATTATGTGCAGCCATCAAGTCTGGAGCTGTATCGACTAATGTGCCATCTAGATCAAAAAGAATTGTATATTTTTGACTCATTTTAAAAGTATTATTAAGAAATAATTTGTGAATTAAACATCATACATACTTAATTATAAGAAAAAACTAAATGAGACAAACTAATTTAAATATTAAGCTCAGAGAAAAATTTATTAAAAGGGGAGTTAAAATGACTGCCCCAGAAACAGTTTTTTTTTCAAAAGATACTAAAATTGGTAAAAACGTTATTATAGAGCCTTACGTGGTTATTGGAAAAAAAGTAAGAATAGAAAATAACGTAAAAATTCTGGCATTCTCACATTTAGAAGGAACAACAGTTGGTGCAAGTTCAATTATTGGACCTTTTGCTCGATTAAGGCCAGGAACTAAAATTGAAAATAATTCAAAGGTTGGAAATTTTGTTGAAATTAAAAAAAGTACATTAAAAAAACATTCAAAAGTGAATCATCTCTCATATATAGGAGACAGTATCATTGGTAAATCAACAAATGTTGGAGCAGGTACAATAACTTGTAATTACGATGGAATTAATAAAAACAAAACAATTATTGAGGATAACGTTTTTATAGGATCAAACTCGTCTTTAGTAGCACCTTTGAAAATCAAAAAGAATGCAATTATCGGAGCTGGATCAGTTATAACAAAAAATGTTAATAAAAACAGTTTAGCTTTAACAAGAACTGATCAAGTTGAAAAAAAAAACTACAAAAGAAAAACAAAATAATGTGTGGAATTATAGGAATAACAAGTAGTAAACCTGTTTCATCATCAATACTTCATTCGCTTAAAAAACTTGAATATAGAGGATACGATTCTGCTGGAATAGCTACAATAGATAACGGAATTATAAATGAAATTAAATCTTTAGGAAGAGTGGATGTATTAGAAAAAAATATTTCTCAAATTAATCTTTCTGGTGAGGTAGGCATAGGCCATGTAAGATGGGCAACTCATGGTATACCAAGCACAATAAATGCCCATCCGCATTCAAATGAAAATATTTCTGTTGTACACAACGGTATAATAGAAAATTCTGTAATTTTGAAGAAATCGTTAATTAACAAAGGTCATAAATTTAAGTCTGAAACTGATACTGAAGTTATTGTACATCTTCTTTCAGAATATCTAAAATCAAACGAACTAAACAATGCAATAATTAAAACGCTAAATGATTTAGATGGAAGTTTTGCATTAGGAATAATTTTCAAAGATATGCCAAATATTATTGTTGGAGCGAGAAGAGGATCTCCTCTAGCAGTTGGATATGGACCAAATGAAAATTATTTAGGTTCAGACTCGTATGCTCTAAAATCAATGACAAACAAGATAACTTACTTGAATGATGGTGAATTTTGCATAATAAAAAAAGATGAAATTAATTTTTATGATTATATGGGTAATAAAGTTAATAAAAAAATCCTTCAACTTTCTACAAATGAACAAAATTATGAAAAAGGTGAATACAAACATTTCATGGCCAAGGAGATTAATGAACAACCATTAACAATAAAAAATTGTGTAAACGAATATATTGATAAAATAAATAATGAGATAAATTTACATAATTTTCCTTGGAAAAAAGAGAATATTAAGTCTATTAAATTAATAGGATGTGGAACTGCTTTTCATTCTTGTTTGATCGGAAAATATTGGTTTGAAGAATTAACAAATATAGATGTTGATATTGATATCGCATCTGAGTTTAGATACAGAAAGAACCGTTTTAAGGAGGACTGTTTATATATTTTTGTTTCACAATCAGGTGAAACAGCAGACACTTATGCAGCTCTTGATCTTTGCAAAAAAAATAAAATGAAAACATGTAGTATTGTAAACGTAGTCGAAAGTTCAATTGCAAGGGACTCTGATTTTGTTTTGCCTATTCATTGTGGTCCAGAGATTGGTGTGGCTTCAACTAAAGCTTTTTTAGGACAAATGATGGTTATTTATTTGTTGTGCTTAAAAATTTCATATTTAAAAAACAATATTAAAAAAAGTGACTATAATAAAAAAATTAAAAATTTAGATTTATTATCAGAAAAAGTAAAAAAAACAATTTTCGATGAAAATCAAATACAAACAATCTCAAATACTTTTTCTAAAGCAAAAGGTTCAATGTTTTTAGGAAGAGGATTTTCATTTCCTATTGCTTTAGAGGGAGCATTAAAATTAAAGGAGTTAGCTTATATACATGCTGAAGGATATCCTGCTGGAGAAATGAAACACGGACCATTAGCATTAATCGAGGATGGAATGCCGGTAGTTGTTGTAGCACCTAAAGATCAGTATTACAAAAAAACAATCTCTAACATGCAAGAAGTTATTGCTAGAGGAGCAAAAGTTCTATTGGTAACAAATAAAGATGACGACCAGATAGTATCAGAAAATATTTGGAAAAAAATTGAAATAGATACAGTTGAAAAAGATCTTTATCCTTTTTTAACAACTTTACCTCTTCAACAACTTGCTTATTATACTGCATTAAAAAAAGGATTTGATATTGATAAACCAAGAAATCTTGCTAAGTCAGTTACAGTTGAATAATTAAGTGAACACTTTCAAATATAATTTATTTAATACTTGTTTGCACGCTTCAAACAATAATTTAAATCATTTTGAATTATTGAGAAACGTTTATGAAAGAGGTTTATTTCAATCAAGTAAAAATAAAATTTTATCTAAAATGATCAACCTTACTAAAAATATCAACAACTCAATAAAATCACAACTTTATCAAGATGTATTTGCTTTACTAATGGTAGGAGACAACTACGATAAAACGTTTTTAGAATTCGGTGCAACGGATGGTCTAGAATTATCAAATACTTATCTTTTAGAAAGCGAGTTTAATTGGAAAGGTGTATTGTGTGAACCAAGCCCACAGTGGCATGAAGTTCTTTTTAAAAATAGACCAAAAACTAAAATAGTAACAGATTGTATTTGGAAAAATAGTAATGAAAAATTAAATTTTTTTGTTTCAGAGGTTGGGGTTCTTTCAACTTTGGAAGATTTTAAGGAAAGTGATCGGCTATCAATGCCTGGAAATACCAATAATAGAATTGAAAAGGGTAATGTTGTCACTGTTAATACTGTTTCACTTAACGATCTAATTTCAAAAGAGTTTCAAGGCAAATGCCCATCTTACATCTCAATTGATACTGAGGGGTCTGAATATGAAATATTAAAAGGTTTTGAATTTAAAAAATATAATCCTATTTGTTTTACAATCGAACATAATTTTACAAAACTGGAAAAATATCTCGACGATTTGATGAGTAAAAATAATTACTCAAGAATATTTAGAGAAATTACGGCATTTGATGGTTGGTATATAAGAAATGACGTATTAAATAAGCTAGAAAAAGATACAAGCATTGATTAATCAGAAAAGTCTGATAATAACACTTATTAGTTGAATATGAAAAAATGGACTACAAATAGCTGGAGAAAATATCCTGTTAAACACATCCCAAAATATGAGGATGATAGGGAGTTAAACTTAGTTTTAAATAAACTAAAATCGTTTCCTCCTCTTGTATTTGCAGGAGAAACTATTCATTTGAAAAAACAGCTTGCTGAGGTTGTTGACGGTAAGGCTTTTTTACTTCAAGGAGGAGATTGTGCAGAAAGTTTTGCAGAGTTTAATCCAGATAATATTAGAGACTATTTTAAAGTCTTTTTACAAATGTCTCTTGTATTAACTTATTCGGCATCTTTACCAGTTGTAAAATTAGGAAGAATTGCTGGTCAATTTTCTAAACCAAGAAGCGCACCAACAGAAAAACAAGGTGATAAAGAATTACCAAGCTATCTTGGAGACAATATAAACGCTATTGAATTTACTGAAAAAGCAAGAAGACCTGATCCAAAAAGATTATTTAAAGCTTATTCGCAATCAGCTTCAACATTAAACTTAATTAGAGCTTTCTGTCATGGTGGTTTTGCAGATTTAAAAAAAGTTCATTTATGGAATCTTGGTTATATCAAAAAAAGTCCTCAAGCTAAAAAATTTAAAGAGCTAGAAGATAAAATAGCCGATGCTTTAGCATTCATGGATGCTTGTGGAATAAATGCTGAATTTAATAGAAGATTAAAAACCGTAAACTTTTGGACTTCACATGAAGCTTTATTACTACCATTTGAAGAAGCCATGACTAGAATAGATTCAACATCAGGACAGTACCATGATACTTCTGCTCACTTTGTATGGATCGGAGATAGAACTAGACAAATTGATGGCGGCCATGTCGAATTTTGCAGAGGTATTGAAAACCCAATAGGAATTAAATGTGGTCCTACTTCAAAAGCAGATGAAATAGCAAAAATTTGTGAACTTATTAACCCAGATAACGAAAAAGGTAAAATTACTTTAATCTCTAGATTTGGACATGACAAAGTAGAGAAGTTTCTACCTAAACTTATAAGAGGAATTAAAAAAGAAGGTTTAAATGTAATTTGGTCTTGTGATCCTATGCATGGTAATACATTAGTATCTACAACTGGTTTTAAAACTAGACCATTTAACAATGTTTTAAATGAAGTTAAAAATGTATTCCAAGTACATCAAAGTGAGGGAACATATGCAGGAGGACTTCATATAGAAATGACAGGTCAGAATGTGACAGAATGTACTGGCGGTGCAAAAAATATTTCTGATCAAGATTTATCAAGTAGATACCACACGCATTGTGATCCAAGATTAAATGCAGACCAGTCTATTGAACTTGCATTTTTAATTTCTGATGAAATTAAGAAAAACTCTAATTACGCTAAAAATATTATTAAAGCAGCTTCTTAATAGCTTATATAAACAAATGAGCTTATTAAGTATAACTTTTAAATCGATACAATATAAAAAAAAATTGACTATATTTTTAATATGAATGAAAAAATCAAAATTGCACTGGCTCAATTAAACCCTCTAGTTGGAGATGTTTCGGGGAATGTTGATAAATTAATAAAAATTAGATCTAATTTAGACGTAGATGTTGATTTATTGGTGGCCCCAGAGCTTTATATTTCTGGATATCCAATAGATGATTTAGTTTTGAGAGAGGATTTTTTAAATTTAGTAGAAATTGAGATAAAAAGACTTGTCGAAAATACAAAAGATAAAAAATCAGCAATAATATTTGGTGCACCAAGAAGAGATAATACAGTAATTAAAAATTCAGTGTATGTTGTGCAAAATGGAAAAATAGAGGTTATCAAAGATAAATATGAACTTCCTAATACTGGTGTTTTTGACGAACAAAGAATATTTACTAAAGGTGAATTGGAAGATTGTGTAAAAATAAAAGATATTAATTTTGGATTGCCAATTTGTGAAGATATTTGGGAAAAAACAGTTTTAGATAAATTATCTAAATCTGGAGCAGAGATAATTATTGCAATAAATGCATCACCTTTTACGATTTCAAAAAGTTCTGAGAGAAATCACATAGCGTTATCAAGAGTTAAAGAGACTAAACTTCCACTTATTTATCTAAATAGAACAGGGGGACAAGACGAACTGATATTTGATGGTACATCTTTTGCTTTAAATCACGACGGAAATAAGTTTTTTTGTTCATCAGAATTTAAAGAGGAGATTTCAATTATAGATTTTAAAAAACAAAACGGAAAATGGATAGGTAATGGAAATATCAATAAAAGCTCATCAGAAACTGAAAGATTATATAAAGCCTTAGTTCTTGGACTAAGAGATTATGTAAATAATAATAAATTTCCTGGAGTTGTTCTAGGTTTGTCAGGTGGAATTGACTCTGCTCTTGTCGCAGCAATTGCAACAGATGCATTTGGATCAAGCATGGTTCAATCAATTATGCTTCCAAGTAACTTCACAGGGCAAGATAGTTTAAATGACGCTAAAGATACCGCAAATCTTTTAAAAATTAATTTTTCAAATTTAGAAATTAATGAAGCTATGAAAATAGTTGATAAAACTTTAGGGAAATTTAACGGAAAAAGTTTTTCACCAGGCATTACAGAAGAAAATATTCAGTCAAGACTAAGAGGTTTGTTACTTATGGCATTATCAAACCGTTATGGTTATATGGTATTAGCAACTGGTAATAAATCAGAATATGCCGTTGGATATTCAACTTTATATGGTGATATGTGTGGTGGTTTCGCTCCAATCAAAGATGTATGGAAAACAGATGTTTTTAAATTATGCAGGTGGAGAAATGAAAATTTTTCTGAATTATTTAAAGGACCCAAAGGAAGAGTTATTCCAGAAAATATTATTACAAAAGCACCAACTGCTGAATTAAGAGAGAACCAAAAAGATACAGATAGTTTACCAGAATATGAAATTTTGGATGAGATATTAAAAGGTCTTGTGGAAAAAGAAATTTCAGTTGAAAAGATTGTATCAAAAGGTTTTGAAAGAGAAATTGTAGAGAAGACAGCACACTTACTAGCTAGATCCGAATATAAAAGATTTCAATCTGCACCTGGGCCAAAAGTAACATCGAAAGCTTTTGGTAGAGACAGAAGATTTCCACTTACAAGTGGATTTAGAAATTGGAACTAAATGAATAAGGATATTTTTTTATCTAATAGTTTAGGAAATAAAAAAGAGAAATTTATCCCAATGGATCAAAAAAAAGTTGGTATGTATGTTTGTGGGCCAACTGTTTATGATGATCCACACATTGGAAATGCCAGACCTTTAGTCGTCTTTGATTTACTATTTAAAGTTCTAAAATGTAAATATGGAAATAAATCTGTAATATATGTAAGAAATATTACAGATATTGACGACAAAATTATTCAATCATCAAAAGAAAAAAATATTTCAATATCTGAGTTAACATCAAGTATTACTGAAAAATTCCATGATGATTGTAAGTATTTAAATTGTGAAATTCCTACTCATGAACCTAAAGCAACAGAAAATATTGAATTAATGGTAAACATGATCCAGGAATTATTGAAAAATAAATTTGCATATGAAAATAAAAAACACGTTTATTTTAAAGTTAAAAATTTTAGAGATTATGGAAAACTTTCAAATAAAAATCTTGATGATTTAATTGCAGGATCAAGAGTAGAATTATCTGATAAAAAAGAAAATCCCGAAGATTTTGTTTTATGGAAACCCTCAAATGATAATGAACCATCATGGGAATCTCCTTGGGGGAAGGGTAGACCGGGTTGGCATTTAGAATGTTCTGTTATGTCTAAAAAATATCTAGGTAATACTTTTGATATTCATGGAGGTGGAAGAGACCTAATATTTCCTCATCATGAAAATGAAATTGCTCAATCAGTCTGTGCAAATAAAACTGAAAAATTTGCAAATTATTGGGTTCATAATAATTTTATCACAATGTCAAAAGAGAAAATGGCAAAGTCACAGGGAAATATTTTGAAAATAAGCGATTTTAAAAAAAAATATAATGGTCAGGTTTTAAGGTTAGCTTTAATGAGTACTCATTATAGCCAACCATTAGACTGGAATGAAAAACTAATGGATGAATGTCAGAGAACTTTAGACAAATGGTACAATTGCTATGTGCCAGTAAATAAAAAAATATTAATTCAAGATGATGATTTAAACCCTTTATATGATGACTTAAATACTCCAGGCTTTATTGCTGTTCTTCATAAACTTTATGATAAAGCTAAAGAAGGAGAGCAAGAAGAAAAAGAAATATTTACAACTGCATGTAAATTTATTGGCCTTTTAGATCAGTCAAAAGAAGAGTGGGATAGTTTTAAAAAACAAAATTTGAAACTTTCCGAAAAAGATATTTTGAAGAAGATTGAGTATAGAAATAAAGCAAGAGATAAAAAAGATTACGAATTAGCTGATAAAATTAGAAATGAGTTATTAGACAAAGGTATTTTAATTGAAGATAAAGATGGTAAAACAACCTGGAAAATTAAATGAGTAAAGAAAGACTATATATATTTGATACAACATTGAGAGATGGGGCTCAAACCCAAGGTGTACATTTTTCGCTTGATGAAAAAACCAAAATTGCAGGTGCATTGGATTCTTTGGGTGTAGATTATATAGAAGGAGGCTGGCCAGGTGCTAATCCAACTGATACAGAATTTTTTCAAAAGGGTTTAAATTTAAAAAATTCTTGCTTCACTGCTTTTGGAATGACTAAAAAAACAGGAAGAA
>CACNHI010000009.1 GCA_902620265.1 uncultured Pelagibacteraceae bacterium
AATTTTAAAGTAGTTAGTCAATCAGCTATAGCAGCAGGTGTCAGAAGAGTTGAAGCTCTTAGAGATAAACAACTAGATGAATTTTTAAAAAATAAAGAAAAACAATCTAGTCTATCTGAACAAAAAGATGAAGAAACAATTAAAGTTTTATCAGAAGAAATTAAAAAACTTGGAGGAAAACCAAATTTAAATAAAGAAAATAAAAAAGATTTAATTAAAGAATTAAATAAAGAATTAGAAAAGTTATCTATCAATGAAATAATAAATAATAAATCAAAAAATATTATTAATGATGAAAAAATTAATGGTGTAAATGTTAGGATGCAAAAAATTGATGGTCTACCTCCAAAAGAATTAAGAAGATTAATTGATAATGGAAAGAAAGAAATTGGAGAGGGAATAGTGATTATTTTTGCAAGCAAAGACGATAAAGTTGGTTTAGCGGTCGGTATAACAGATAAGCTTAAAAGCAAATATGATGCTGTTAAATTTGTTAAAAGTGGATCAGAAATTATTGGCGGAAAAGGTGGCGGGGGAAGACCTGATTTTGCTCAAGCTGGAGGAGTAAACAAAGATAAAATTGAGGATGCTTTTAACAACTTAAAAGCTTTAATTTAATCTTTTTTTCAAGTTGGCATCAATTACATTTAAGAATTGATTTGTGGTTAAATGTTTAGTTGATGGACCTACTAAGATTGCTAAGTCTTTGGTCATAGATCCAGACTCTACAGTTTGGATGCAGGTTTTTTCTAAGTTTTTTACAAATTTTTTTAAATCCTCATTATTATCTAATTTTGCTCTGTGGTATAAACCTCTCGCCCATGCAAATATTGATGCAATAGGGTTTGTTGAAGTTTCTTTGCCTTGTTGGTGTAATCTATAATGCCTTGTTACAGTTCCATGTGCAGCTTCTGCCTCAATTGTTTTACCATCTGGGCTCATTAGAACACTAGACATTAAACCTAGTGATCCGAAACCTTGTGCAACTGTATCTGACTGAACATCACCATCATAATTTTTGCAAGCCCATATATAATTACCATTCCACTTCATTGCACATGCAACCATGTCATCAATTAATCTATGCTCGTAAGTAATTCCTCTTTCTTTGAATTTCTCCTTAAATTCGTTTTCATATACTTCTTGAAATAAATCTTTAAATCTTCCGTCATATTTTTTTAAGATTGTATTTTTAGTTGACAGGAATACAGGCCACTTTCTATTAAGACCATAATTCATACATGATCTTGCAAAATCTATGATTGATTGATCCAAATTATACATTGAAAGAGCTATACCTGGACCAGGAAAGTTAAAAACTTCAAATTCTTTTTTGTCTTTTCCATCTTCAGAAGTCCATTTTATCTCTAATTTCCCTTTTCCTGGCACCTGAAAATCAGTTGCTCTATATTGATCTCCAAATGCATGTCTCCCAATACAGATTGGATTTTCCCAACTTGGAACTAGCTTTGGAATATTTTTGCATAATATAGGTTCTCTAAAAACAGTTCCTCCCAAAATATTTCTTATTGTTCCATTTGGAGATCTCCACATCTTCTTTAAATTAAATTCTTTAACCCTTGCTTCATCTGGCGTAATTGTTGCACATTTAATCCCTACACCATATTTTTTAATTGCGTGTGCACAGTCGACAGTAATTTTATCAGAAGTATTATCTCTACTTTTAATTCCTAAGTCGTAATATTTAATATCTAACTCTAAATAAGGAAGGATAAGCTTATTTTTTATGAAATCCCAAATTACCCTGGTCATTTCATCGCCATCTAGCTCAACAATTGGGTTTTTAACCTTAATTTTGCTCATATTAGAGTATATATCTTAATAATTGAATTTTGGAGTTTAATATACATATTAGGACCATATTACCAAATATATAATTATGATAGACAAAGTATTCCCACCAATTCATAACGAAGGCTATAAATTTTTAGTAATTTTTACAGTTGCTACAATAATTTTATACTTAATTAGCAGCTTCTTAGGATTAATTGGATTAGTTCTCACAATTTGGTGTTACTATTTTTTTAGAGATCCTGAAAGATATTCAATAGATGATGATGATTATTTGGTAAGTCCAGCAGATGGTTTAGTTTTACAAGTTCAAGAAAATGAAGGACTAAAAGAGCTTAATTTAGAAAATAAAAAATTTACTAAAGTAAGTATTTTTATGAATGTTTTCGATTGCCATGTAAATAGATCACCTTGTACAGGAAAAGTTTCAGAAATTTTGTACAAGCCAGGAAAATTTTTTAACGCTTCTCTCGATAAAGCTAGTGAAGAAAATGAAAGAAATTATTACAAAATTACTAATTCAAAAGGTGAAGATATAATTGTAGTTCAAATAGCAGGTTTAATAGCAAGAAGGATTGTTACAGATACTTCAGAAAATTCAGATCTTAAACAAGGGGATAGAATTGGAATGATAAGATTTGGAAGTAGAGCAGATCTGTATTTTGAAAACTATAAACCACTCGTTAAAGTCAATCAGAAAACTATTGCCGGAGAGTCACTTATTGCTAAAAGATAAAATGAATGAACCAAGAAAAAAATTTAAAATTGTAACCGATAAAAGTGCGAGGGTAATTTTACCTAATACATTAACACTTATTGGCGTATGTATTGGATTAACTTCTATTAACTTTGCTCTAAATCAAAACTTTAAACTTGCAATAGTAGCTATTGTATGTGCTGCAGTAATTGATGGTTTAGACGGAAGAATTGCAAGATTAATAAAAGGAACTTCTAAGGTCGGTAAAGAACTAGACTCTCTTACAGATATTATAAGTTTTGGTGTTGCACCTGCATTTATAATGTATTTTTGGACTCTTAATACTCTCGGAAAAATTGGTTGGTTGATTTCTTTAATCTATGTAGTCTGCGTTGCTTTAAGATTAGCTAGGTTTAATGTTAATACAGGCGGAGAACCATCTTGGAGAGATAATTTTTTTCAAGGTGTTCCATCACCTGCAGGAGGTATCTTAGTGCTAAGTCCTCTTGTTTATGACCAAAGTGGATTAAATATATTAAATTACAATATAGAATTAATAACACCGATTCTTTTTATAATTGTATCGATCTTATTAATAAGCAAAATACCAACTTATTCATTCAAAAAAATTGTTGTTCCTAGAAGCACAACAATATTTTTACTTTTAGGAATAGTTTTACTTTTTGGACTTTTGTTAATATTTCCTTTTAATGTAATTTCAATAGGTTCTTTGATTTATCTTTTAGCTATTCCATTCAGCATTTTTCATTATCAAAAATTGAGAAAAGGTTCACTGTCAAACAAAATATCTGCTGAAGACGAGCCTGAAGATATGTTATAAATGAAAAAAAATGTTATAGTTTCTTTAGCTGATTCAAATTATTTTAATCTGCTAAATGAACTTATAGACTCAATAAAACAATTCGATAAAAGTAATTCCGTAGCAATATGTATTTTAGATGCAGGTTTAGAGCAAGAGCAATTAAACAAACTCTCAGATAAAGTAGATGAAATAAAAAGTGCAGAATGGGATATTCAAGTTTCATCAATTAAAGTAAAAGGAAAAGAGTGGTTGAAGAGTCAGGTTTCTAGGGCTTTTTTACCAAAATATTTTCCTAATTATGAAAAGTACCTTTGGATTGATTGTGATGCATGGGTAAATGATTGGAATGCAATTGACCTATATTTTAAAGCTTGTGAAAATGGTAAGCTAGGAATTACTCAAACAATAGGTCCTGGTTATAGGGTTACTTCTAAAGTAAATTGGCTTATTGGAAAGATAGCAGTTATAAAATCACAAAATTTTAAACACGCTGTTAGTTCTAAAATAGGAATAGATAAAGCAAGAAAACTTGCTTTCGCTCCTCATGTAAATATCGGAGTTTTTTCTCTAGAGAAAAACTCAAGTTGTTGGAATACATGGCAAAAAAATTTAGAAACCACATTAAAATCAGGTAAAATATTTGGCTCCGAAGGTTTAGCAATTAATATGAGTATTTATATAGACAATGTTGTTACTGAATTTCTACCATTAAACTGTAATTGGATTGCAAGCAACCTTCTACCTAAATTTGATGCAGGTAGAGACACATTTGTAGAACCTT
Source organism: uncultured Pelagibacteraceae bacterium (assembly GCA_902620265.1). Classification (GTDB taxonomy): domain Bacteria; phylum Pseudomonadota; class Alphaproteobacteria; order Pelagibacterales; family Pelagibacteraceae; genus Pelagibacter. The sequence goes on from CACNHI010000009.1 coordinate 4,114, forward strand.
TTCTACCAAATAGCAAAATTGGAATAATGCATCTTGCAGCAGGTATTTGGGATAACAAAAAAGATATGAGAATTGATAGTTCAGTTCAAATTCAAATTCAAACTTTAGAAAATAAAACTATTTTAAAAAGCTTAAGGTTTGGTCATTAATTGAAAAAAAATAAAATTTCAAAAAATTGGATTAATAAACAGCGTAGAGATATCTATGTACGAAAATCTAAAATAGAAGGTTATCGTTCAAGAGCAATTTATAAATTAAAAGAAATTGACGAAAAATTTAAAATATTAAAAGAAGTCTATACAGCTATAGATTTAGGAGCAGCGCCAGGAAGTTGGTCCCAATACCTTGCAAAAAATATCCAAAATGGAAAAATTTTAGCAATAGATTTGTTGGAATTTCAAAAGATCAATAAAGTTCACCAATTAATCGGTGATTTTTCGGAGGAAATCTATAAGCAAAAAATTAGGGAATATTTCAATAAAAAAGTAGACCTAGTTGTTTCTGATATGGCAGTAAACACAACTGGAAATAAGAATCTTGACTCCATTGTAACAGGAGAACTTTGTATTGATGCAATGAGTTTCGCAAAAAAACAATTAAATCAGAGGGGGAAATTTATTTCAAAGTTATTTATGGGCACAAGTTTTAATGAGATTGTTTTTGAAGCTAAACAAATATTCAAAGAAGTAAGAGTTTTTAAACCGCCATCTAGCAGAAAAGACTCAAAGGAAAATTTTATAATTTGTAAAATTTTACGTTAAGTCCTCTTTTATTTTTTTAAGAATCGTATATATAGGATTATGGATCCTATTAAAGAAGCACTTACTTTCGATGATGTTACTCTAGCCCCCAGATACTCAGAAATCCTACCATCACAAGTTGACACATCTACTTACTTAAGAAACGATTATAAGATTAATATTCCTTTATTGTCCTCAGCAATGGATACCGTAACAGAATCTAAGATGGCCGTAGCTTTAGCTAAAGCAGGTGGAATAGGAGTAATACATAGAAATTTTACAATTGATAAACAGATTAAGGAAATTAGAAAAGTTAAATCTAAAAATCTTAAAGTTGGAGCTGCAGTTGGTGCTGGAGATTTAGAAACAAAAAGAGCCTTAGCAATAATTAAAGAAAAAATTGATTTGATTGTTGTAGATACTGCTCATGGACATACCAAAAAAGTTAAACAAATAATTAAAACAATTAAAAAATACAAACATAAAAAAACATTATTATGTGCAGGTAATATTGCTACAGCTGAAGCTGCAAACTTTTTGGCAAATCTTGGTGTAGATTTAATTAAAGTTGGAATCGGTCCAGGCTCAATTTGTACAACTCGACTTGTCGCAGGAATAGGTGTTCCTCAATTAAGTGCAATTATCAATGTGAAAAAAGGTTTAAAAAATAAAAAAGTAAAAATTATTGCTGATGGAGGTATAAAATTTTCAGGTGATATAGCTAAAGCATTAGCAGCTGGTGCTGATGCGGTAATGATCGGTTCACTTTTTGCTGGTACAAATGAGGCACCAGGGAAAATTCTAAAAAAAAATGGAAAAACTTATAAAGTTTTTAGAGGCATGGGCTCAATAGGAGCAATGAATAAGGGTTCTGCTGATAGATATTTTCAATTAAAGCAAAAAGATAAATCTAAATATGTACCAGAAGGGGTTGAGGGTTTTGTTAAATATAAAGGTCCAGTAGATAAAATAATTTTTAAACTAATTGGAGGACTAAAATCTTCAATGGGATATCTTGGATCTAAAAAAGTTTTAAACCTAAGAAATAAACCTAAATTTGTAAAAATTACAAAGGCAGGATTTTATGAAAGTATGGTACATAATATAGATGAAATTAAAAAAGATGAAAAATACTAGTTCTAAAATATTTAGTCTATTGATGACGATTATTACTATTTTTTTTATAAGCAATCACTCTTTATCTGAAAATTTCTTTAATGAAGCTAAACAGAAATTTGATCAAAAAAAATATGAGGATTCTAAATTTTTATTTCAAAGAAATATTGTTTTTAATCCAAAAGATGCAGAATCTTATTTATTTTTAGCAAAAATTTATAAAAATGAAGAAAATGAAAAAGAGGAAATTAAGAATTTAAATACTACTTTATTATTAGATCCTAAAAATGAGGAAGCAATGCATCTATTAATAAATTATGAGCTTAAAAAATCGAATTACTCCAAAGTTAAAGAACTTAAAGAAAATTTTTCCTCCATTTGTAAAAATCTTTGTAAAAAATTAGAAAATATTGAAAAATCTTTAGCAGACATTGAACCAAAAAATGGATCTTAACAATAATTTAAATAAGATTTTAATTATTGATTTTGGTTCACAATTCACACAACTTATAGCTAGAAGAATTAGAGAACTAGGCGTTTATTCAGAGATAATTAGTCATAAAAAAATTAATTCGAAACTAAATAAATCTAAAATAAAAGGAATAATTTTATCTGGTGGTCCATTAAATGTTTACCAATCTAAAAAAGTAAAGTTTAGAAGAGAATTATTTGAATGGAGTATACCAATATTAGGAATTTGTTTTGGTCACCAAGTAATATCTAAAGAATTAGGGGGTAAAGTCAAAAAAGCAAAACACAGAGAATTTGGTCTAGCAAAATTAAAGAGAATAAATAAAAGTAAGCTGACCCAAAACTTTTTTAATCAAAACGGTTTAAACAAAGTTTGGATGAGTCACGCAGATGAAGTTACAAAGTTAGCAAAAGGGTTTAAAGTTATCGCAAAAACTGAAACCTCAAAATTTTCAATTATTGAAAATTCTATTAAAAAACTTTATGGGATACAATTTCATCCAGAAGTAACTCATACAGAAAGAGGAAAAATAATATTAAAAAACTTTATTTTTAAAATCTGTAAAACGAAAAAAAACTGGTCATCTAAAAATCAAAAAAAAATCCTTGTAGAAGATGTGAAAAGAATTGTGAGTAATTCCAAAGTAATATGCGCTCTTTCAGGAGGAGTTGATAGTAGTGTTGTTGCAAAGCTGATTCATAATGCAATAGGAAAAAAACTGACGTGCATTTTTGTAAATACTGGTTTATTAAGAAAAAACGAGGAAATCCAAGTCGTTAAAACTTTTAGACGTAAATTTAATATAAATCTTATTTACGTAGATGCTAAAAATCTTTTTTTAAGGAAACTAAGTAAAGTTTCTGATCCAGAAAAGAAAAGAAAAATAATTGGAAATTTATTTATTAAAATATTTGAGAGATATTCAAAAAAAATTAAAAACGTTAAATATTTAGCACAAGGAACGCTTTATCCAGATTTAATTGAAAGTAAGTCTGTAACAGGAAGCCAGACATCTAAAATCAAATCTCACCATAATGTTGGCGGCTTGCCAAAAAAAATGAAATTAAAATTAGTTGAGCCATTGAAACTATTGTTTAAAGATGAAGTTAGAAAATTAGGTTTAGAGCTTAAATTGTCAAAAGAAATCGTATTAAGACATCCTTTTCCAGGACCAGGATTAGCAATCCGTATGCCTGGAGAAATAACGAAAGATAAAATCAGGATTTTGAAGAATGCCGATGATATTTTTATAAACTCACTAAAAAATTTCAATTTATATGATAAGATATGGCAAGCCTACGCTGCTTTGTTGCCTGTCAAGACTGTTGGAGTTATGGGAGATAATAGGACTTATGAATATACGTGTTTGTTAAGAGCAGTTACTTCAGAAGATGGTATGACTGCAGATACCTTTGATTTTAAGAAAGAATTTATGCAGATTGTTTCAAATAAAATAATAAATGATATTAAAGGTATAAATAGAGTTGTTTATGACATAACATCTAAACCACCAAGCACCATAGAGTTGGAGTGATGAATAACAAAATTAAAAAAATTATAAACAAAAAAAATAAATCTAAAATCGTGTGTCTTACCGCTTACTCTAAAAATATTGCAGAAATAGTAGATAATCATGCAGATATTGTTCTGGTTGGCGACTCTTTAGGGTCAGTGCTTTACAATTATAATACAACAAGAAAAGTTAATCTTAAAATGATGTTAGAGCACACAAAAAGTGTAAGGATGGGTGTAAAAAAAAGTCTTCTCGTAATTGATATGCCTTATAATACATATAGAAATAAATCTGAAGCGCTCAAAAACTCAAAGCTTGCGATGAAAAAAACAAAGTGCGACGCAGTCAAAGTAGAAGGTGGAGTTAGAGTACAACATATAGTTCGTCACTTAGTAAAAAATAAAATTCCTGTAATGGGCCATATTGGGCTAACACCACAGACTATTAAAGGTAAATTTAAATCAGTAGGTAAAACTGAAAAAGAGAGAAATAAACTCTTTAAAGATGCTAAAGCGTTAGAGGATAATGGTGCGTTTGCAATAGTTTTAGAATGTACCTATAGCAATATTTCAAAAAAAATTTCTCAATTATTAAAAATTCCAACCATAGGCATAGGAGCTTCAGTTTACTGCGATGGACAGGTTTTAGTAACAGATGATATTTTAGGTTTAACTGATGCTAAAATTAAATTTGTCAAAAAATATGTAAATATTAAAAAAATCATAAATTTAGCAGTATCAAAATTTAAATCTGAGGTAAAATCAAAGAAATATCCTACAAAAAAATACTCTTATTAAAAATATTTTTTAAAATTTTCGTTGATTGATAGTATTTCTAGATCGACTAGTCCACCAATAACTAGTTGAAGAGCAACCAATAAAATAAAACCTAAACCCACATAAGCAATCCATAGGTGTTTTTGAATATAATTAGCAAGAACAGTAGCAAGAGCTCCAGTTAGAATTACTGACAAAACTAATCCGAATATCATAAAGCCAAAATGTCCTTTTGATGCACCAACAACGCCTATAACATTATCAAAACTAATTGTTATATCTGCAAATAAAACCTTATAAACGCTTTGTATGTAGGATGGCTCTTTTGATTTTTTAGTTGGTGATTTTACTTTTTTTATTTCAAATAAATCTTTTTTTAGATCGTAAACAATCCAAATTAACAATAAACCACCAAGAATTTTTATAAAATAAAACTTGAATAAATATGTGGCGAATAAAGCAAAAACTACTTTAAATACCAAAGCTCCAGCAACACCCCAAAGTATTATTTGTCGTCTATTTTTTGGTACGAAATTAGAAGCTATTAATCCAATTATTATCGCGTTATCTGCAGCTAAAATTATATCAATAAATATAATCTGTATTAATATTACAAGTTCTTCAATCAATTTGGTCTATATTATAAAAAAAATTGTATTTTTCAATCTTTCGAAATTTTAAATTATTTAATATTTAGAGGCTCTTTTTCCATCTATAATTTCTTTAAGTTGGTCATATTCTTTACAATTACAGCTCTTTAAAATGGCTAATTGCTCCATTGCTTTATCTTTTCTGTCTGTATTTAAATAAAGTTCACCAAGATATTGGTTAATTCTTTTATGATTTGGTTTAATTTTTAATCCAGATAAATAATATTCTTCAGCTTCAATAAAATTTCCTAGTTTTCTACTTGTAAATCCTAAATAATTAAGTGTATCTGCATTATTTGGTTTTTCTTTATTTGACTCCAAAAACAACCTGAATGCTCTCTCGTATTTTTTTTCTGCCTTAGCTAAATTTTTCTCTGCTTTTGTTGCATTGCCTTTTTTCAAAAATTTATCTGCTTTTTTTTCCAAATATTTGCCTGATAAAACTAGTTTATGACCTTTGTCGTATTTTGAGACTTTCCCTTCATTTCCACCATCAGATTGTTCTCCACCAGCAGAATGAGCCGATACAGCTGAAAATAAAATGACGATGATTAAAACACTAATTTTTTTAAGCATAGTGGAAATATAGGAACTAAACTCTTTTAAACAACCGTCTTTTTAATTAGTGGACAATTTAGCACCTTATTTTGCCTAATTTATTTGCATTTTTAAATTTTCGTATTCTTCGCATCCGCAATTTTTGAGAGAATTAAGTATTTCCTTGGTATCGCTTATTCTATTTTGGTTTTTGTAAAAAACCCCCAGATTATATTTAATACTATTATGCTGATCGTTTAGCTCTAAACCCAAAAGATAGTAAATTTCGGCATTCTCATCAAATCCTAATTTTGCGCTGCATAAACCTAAATAGTTATATATATCAGGATTTGCAGGATCTTCGGCATTTGCTTTTAAAAAGTAATCCAAAGCTTTCTCAAACTTTATTTTTGCTTTTTTCAATTTACCTTTTTTTTCTGTTTTAATTGCTCTTTCTAACTCTTTAAAACCTAGTTTGTATGGTCCTGCTGGAGGAGGCCCTTCTCTACCCAAATTCTCCCCATGAGCTTCATATGCATTAGTTTTAAATATTATTGAAATTATAAAAAAAAATAAAAGTATAAATTTTATATTTTCTGTCATTTAAATTTTCTCATTTTATCAAGAGCTTTTAAATTTAATTTATTCCTTTCGAGCTCTTCTTTAATTGCCTTTGCTGTATTTAATGAACTTTCATTATCACCATGGATACATACAGAGTCAATTTCACAAGGAATTTGTTTACCTGAATAACAATTAATTGATTGGTTTTTGACCATAGATAAAACATGTTTTTTTGCAATATTAGGATCTATTATTAATGCATTTGGTTTGGATCTAGAAACTAAATTACCATCATCTTCGTAATTTCGATCAGCAAAAATCTCACAGGCAATTTTCATGTTTAATTTTTTTGCTGCTAACTCCATTTTGGAACCTGTGGGAACGAGATAAATTAATTCTTTGTTTAGTTTATAAATTACATTTGCAAGTATGGTTGCTAAATCTATATCCTCACAGGCCATATTATTTAAAGCTCCATGTGGCTTCATATGAGTTACATTTTCACCGTGCTTTTCAGCAATACTTTGAAGAATTTCATATTGGTCTTTAATTAGTTTTTCAATTTCATTTTTAGAAAGATTAAGTCTTTTTCTACCAAAATTTTCAGGATCATTAAAAGATGGATGTGCACCAATACTTACTGCATTTTCCTTTGAAATTAAAATAGTACTACTCATAGTTTCATGATCACCTGCATGATAACCACATGCTATATTTGCCGAGTTAACAATTTCTAATAATTTGGGATCATTTATGTTTGAGTGATGCTTGGATTTTTCTCCTAAATCACAATTAATATTAATTTCCATAGTATTCATTGATAAAGTATAACATGTCATGATTAAAAATATATCAAATCTTGGCGATGCAGCATTATATTGTGATTTTGGAAATGACGTCGATCAGAAAACAAACTTTAAAGTAATAAAATATTTTGAAAATATTAAGAAACAAAATATAAAAGGAATAACTAATTTAACTCCCTCATATAATAAACTTATAATCTCATTTGACTTAAATGTAGTAAATTTTAAAGAACTTAAAACACAAATTGAAGATATAAAAATTTCTGAAAACAAAATTAAGCAGAACCAAAAAATTATCAAAATACCTACCTGTTGTGATGATGAATTTGCACTAGACATAGAGAGACTTTCATCAAAATTAAATTTAACAAAGAAAGAAATTTTAGAAAAATATTTAAATAAGGAATATTTTTGTTATATGACTGGATTTATTGCTGGAATGCCTTTTTTAGGTGACATTGACAAAAAAATTAGACTTGAAAGACTTGAAACACCAAGAGTAAAAGTTCCAAAAGGTGCTGTTGGTATTACAGAACAATTTGCAAATATTTATACTTTTGAAAGCCCTGGTGGATGGAATATTTTAGGAAGTACTCCAACAAAAATCTTTGATCAAGCAAACGAGAAACAGCCAACTTTAATTTGTCCTGGTGATAGAGTTTTATTTTACGAAATCAACAAAAAAGAATACTTCAAAATTAATGGAAATAAATAAAATTACAGTTTTAAGAGAAGGTATAAATTCAACTTTTCAAGATTTAGGAAGGAGTAACTTTTACCATATTGGCTTACCATTTAGTGGCGCAATGGATAAAAGAAATTATTTGATTTCAAATAAACTAGTTGGAAATAAATATAATGAAGCAGTTATAGAGTTTGCGTACCAAGGACCACTTATAAAAATCGAGGATGGTAATATAAATTTTGCTATATCGGGTGATGTTAAATTTAATTTAAAAAAAAATGGTAAATTAATAAACGGTGATTGTTATAAAAATTATAATTTATCAAAAAATGATGAAGTAGATATTATATCGACTAATAATTCAGTTTACGGATATTTTGCAGTCAGTGGTGGTTTTGATCTTAAAAAAAATTTTGGAAGTTTTTCTACTCATGTAAGATCAAATATTGGCGCAAATAATGGAAATAAAATTCAAAAGGATGAAAAATTTTTCATAAAAGATTTTAATGATAAGCATGCAAATAAAAGTCTTAAATATATGAATTCAAAAATTGAATATATAAGAATACTGAAAGGAACTAATTTCGATTATTTTTTTGAACAATCAATAAAAGAATTTACTTCTAAAGAATTTTTAGTTACCAAACTTTCTGATCGTATGGGCATGAGACTTCAAGGGCCTAAAATTAAAAATCTTAAAGATACAAACATTAGATCAGAGGGTCTAATTAAAGGTGTAATCCAAGTACCAGCAGACGGTAATCCGATTATCATGTTATCTGACCACGGAACTATTGGAGGATACCCGAAAATTGGTGTAGTTATAAGTGCTGATTATGATAGATTGGTACAAATACCTCCTGGTAAAAAAATTAAATTTGAATTAATTGAATTAAAAGAAGCAGAAAAACTCTATAAATTATATCAAATGGAAACTGAAAATCTTTTAAGTCAAATATAATGAATATTATATCTAAATTACCTGGTCCGCTTTTGGTTTTTTTTGGAGCTTTAAGTCTTAGTTTTGGAGGACTTATTGTTAAATCATTTCAAGGTGCAAATTTGTGGCAAATTTTGTTTTGGAGATCAATTTTTTTTATATTAGTTGTTAGTATTTTTTTAATACTGACGTATAGAAAAAAATTTTTTACTGCTTTTGTTAGTTCTGGAATACCTGGACTTGTAGGTGGGCTAATATTATCCACTGGTTTTTGCGGATATGTTTTTGCCATGTATAATACCACCGTAGCAAACACAAATTTTATAATTCAAACTCAAACAATATTTTTAGCAATATTTGGATATTTATTTCTGAAGGAAAAAGTTTCAAAATTAACTTTAGTTTCAATTATTTTGGCAATTTCAGGAATAATTTTAATGGTTGGAACTTCTTTATCCCCAGGCCAAATTTCAGGTAATATCGCAGCTTTCATTATGCCAGTATCATTTGCAATTTTAATTTTAATTGTAAGAAAATATCCCACTGTTGATATGGTGCCATTACAATTGATCGCAGGCATATTTGCAATGATGGTTGGTTATTTAGTTGCTGGGAAAGTTATGATTTCTTTTTATGATATTTTTCTAGGATTTCTAGCAGGATTTTTTCAATTAGGTTTTGGTTTTATTTTAATTACTATTGGAGCAAGACGAACCCCATCAGCATTAGTGGGAATCATAATGTTAACAGAAGCCGTTTTAGGGCCCATGTGGGCATGGATTTTTATTAATGAGCAACCTCCTTTAATGGTCCTCATTGGAGGAAGTGTTGTAATTATAGCTGTTCTGCTTCAATTTTTACCACTTTTAAAAAAAAATAAGGCTTTAATACAATCTTAAAAGGCTATCATTTTACTAAATTTATGCTATAAGAGCCTCACGGGAGAGACCACATTAGTGTGGCGCCGAAGGAGCAACCACCCCGGAAACTCTCAGGCAAAAGGACCGTAAATATTAACTCTGGAAAGAGAAAAATTCTCGCCGAAGGAGCAAATCTCTCAGGCACATAGACAGAGGGGGCAAAGAGTTAATATTTTATGAAAAAAACGCCTCTGTACAATCTTCATCAAAAACATGGTGCAAAATTTGTGCAATTTGCTGGTTATGAAATGCCAATTCAATATGGAACTGGCATAGTAAAGGAACATATAACCACTAGAAATAATTCAGGAATATTTGATGTATCTCACATGGGTCAGTTATTTTTAAAAGGCGGCGATGAATTAACAAATGATTTACAGAAAATATTCCCAATTGATTTAGCAAAAATTTCAATAAACCAAAGCAAGTATTCTTTTTTGATGAAAGAAAATGGTGGAATATATGATGATCTTATAATTACAAAATTAAAAGATGGTTACATGATAATATTAAATGCTGCATGTAAAGATGCAGATTTAAATATTTTAAAAAGTAAAATTGGTGAAAAATATCAAATTAATTTATCAGATAACTTATCTTTAATAGCAATACAAGGACCTAAAGCAAAAGATGTTCTAGATTCACTTGTACCAGGTGTTACTAAACTTAAATTTATGAATGGTAACCAATTTAAGTACAAAGACTTAGACATCTATATAACTAGATCTGGCTATACTGGAGAAGATGGTTTCGAAATTTCGATTAACAATAAAATTGTGGAAAATTTTGTAGAAAAACTTATTGAGAAAGGTTCTACAATGATTGGCTTAGGAGCTAGAGACACTTTAAGATTAGAAGCTGGACTTTGTTTATATGGTCATGATTTAGATGAGAATACTAGTCCAATAGAAGCAAATCTAAAATGGGCAATTTCAAAAAGTAAAATTAATGAAAAGTTTCCAGGTTCAGAATTTATTAAGAAACAATACAACGAAGGTGTTTCAAAACTTAGAGTTGGAATAAAACCTGAAACAAAAGTGATAGCAAGAGAGTCTACAAAAATATTTGACGAAAAAGATAATGAAATTGGAAAAGTAACTAGTGGAACTTTTGGACCAAGCGTTAATGGTCCTATAGCAATGGGATACATTCATAACGATTATTCAAAAAAAAATACAAAAATCTTTTTAGAAGTAAGAGGAAAAAGGGTACCAGCAAGTATTTGCGAAATGCCTTTTTATAAAAAAAACTATGTTAGAGAAGGAGGAGACAATGTCAGAAATTAAATTTTCTAAAGAGCATGAATGGATAACAGTTGATGGCGAGGTAGCAACTATTGGTATAACCAAACACGCAACAGAGCTTTTAGGCGATATTGTTTTTGCTGAATTGCCAGAGAAAGGTTCTAATGTAAATAAGGATGCTACGGCAGGCGTAGTCGAGTCGACTAAAGCTGCTAGTGATGTTTATACACCTATTTCTGGTGAAGTTGTCGATACAAATCAATCAATCGTAGATGATCCATCTAAAATTAATTCTGATCCTGAAGGGGATGGATGGTTTTTTAAACTCAAAATTAAAGATCCAGCTGAAATGAATACTTTAATGAATAGGGATGAATATGACAAATTTGCAAAGGAGAGAGCTAGTTAATGTTACATAATTCTGAAAAAGATTTTATCAAAAGACATATTGGACCATCTAAGAAAGATGAAAAAGATATGTTAGGACAGCTCGGTTATCAAAATATAAATGAATTAATTAGTCAAACTGTTCCGGAAAAAATATTGTTTAAAGGAGAACTAAATATTGGTGAACCTAACTCTGAATATGAGGCACTTAGAATATTAAAAGGTTTATCTAGAAAAAATCAAATTTACTCAAATTTTATTGGTATGGGTTATTATGGAACATATACCCCAAACGTAATTATAAGAAACATATTGGAAAATCCAGGCTGGTATACTTCTTACACGCCTTATCAACCTGAAGTCGCTCAGGGAAGATTGGAAATGTTACTAAACTTTCAACAAATGATAATTGACTTTACTGGGATGGATATTGCAAATGCGTCCTTGTTAGATGAGGGGACAGCCGCCGCTGAAGCTATGGGTCTCAGTCACAGACTTAATAAAAAAGATAGTGATCTTGTTTTTATTTCTAAAGATTGTCACCCTCAGACAATAGAGGTAGTAAAAACAAGAGCAGAACCTTTGGGGCTTAAAGTTTTAATTGGAGACGATGAAGAGCTAAACAATATAAAAAATGATATTGTATGTGGTATCCTTCAATACCCTGGAACCTTGGGTGATATAAAAGATCCAAGTGAAAATATTAGTAAAATTAGAAAAAGAAATGGAAAAGCTATAATTGCTTGTGATTTATTATCTTTAGCAAAATTAAAAACGCCAGCAGAACTAGGCGCCGATATTGCTATAGGTAGTTCACAAAGATTTGGAATTCCTTTAGGTTATGGAGGTCCACACGCAGCATTTTTTGCGACTAAAGATGAATTTAAGAGATCTATGCCAGGAAGAATAATTGGAGTTTCGGTAGATAGACATGGAAATAAAGCTTATAGACTCGCATTACAAACTAGAGAACAACATATAAGAAGAGATAAGGCGACGAGTAATATTTGTACTGCTCAAGCACTGCTTGCAATTGTTTCTGCAGCATATGCAATTTATCATGGACCTAAAGGAATTAGAACGATATCAGAGAGAGTTTCTCAACTTGCTAAAAATTTTGCCGATAAACTAAAACAGTCAGGTTATGAACTTTATTCAGACTATTTCTTTGACACTGTAACGGTGTTAACAAAGGATAAAACTGAACAAATATTTCAAAATGCTTTATCTCAAAAAGTAAATATCAGAAAAGTAAATTCTGAAATGTTAGCAGTCTCTTTTGATGAAAAGAAAAATGTTTACAGAGCAAATCAACTTCTAAAAATATTTAATTGTGCTGAAGCTATAAAAGAAAATCCAACAGAAAGTTTACCTAATCTTCCAAAAAATTTACTTAGAACTTCTAATTATTTAGAACACAAAGTATTTAATAGTTATCACTCAGAAACAGAAATGATTAGGTATTTAAAAAGACTTGAGGATAAAGATATAGCTCTTAATAGAACAATGATTGCGTTGGGTTCATGTACAATGAAACTAAATGCCGTTGCAGAAATGATACCTATTAGTTGGAGAGAATTTTCAGAACCGCATCCTTTCGCTCCGATAGAGCAAATGGAAGGTTTTAGAACTTTATTTACTGATTTGAAAAATTGGTTGAGATCAGTAACTGGATTTTCTGGAGTTTCTTTGCAACCAAATGCAGGTGCCCAAGGAGAATATGCCGGTCTTATGGTTATTAGAAAATATCATATGGAGAGAGGTGAAAAAAATAGAAATGTATGCTTAATCCCTAGTTCGGCACATGGTACAAACCCTGCAAGTGCTCAAATGGCAGGAATGAAAGTTGTAGTCGTTAATTGTGATAAAGATGGAAATGTCGACTATGAAGATCTTAAAAAGAAAGTCGAACAGAATTCAGAAAATCTTGGTGCTTTAATGGTTACTTATCCGTCAACGCATGGAGTTTTTGAGGAAAGAATATCTGACATATGCGAATTAATACATAAGCATGGAGGCCAAGTATATATGGATGGCGCAAACCTTAACGCTTTAGTTGGTATTGCTAAACCTGGTAACTTTGGACCAGATGTTTGTCACATAAACTTACATAAAACATTCTGTATTCCACATGGTGGTGGTGGTCCAGGTATGGGACCAATAGCATGTAAAAGACATTTGGAAATATATTTGCCAACACATCCAGTAATAAAAGATTGTGGTCCAGCTACAGGTATTGGGCCCATATCTGCAGCCCCTTGGGGAAGTTCAAGTATTTTATCAATCTCTTGGATGTATATAAAAATGATGGGTTCAGAAGGTCTTAAACTTGCATCACAAATAGCAATTTTAAATGCTAACTACATAGCTCACAAGTTAAAGGACCACTATCCAATATTATATAAAGGTGCAAATGGAAATGTAGCTCATGAATGTATAATTGATATCAGATCTATTAAAAATGATACAGGAATAACCGAGGAAGATATAGCGAAGAGATTGATTGATTTTGGCTTTCATGCTCCAACAATGTCTTGGCCGGTGCCAGGAACTATGATGATAGAACCGACTGAAAGCGAAAGTTTAAATGAAATTGACAGATTTTGTGACACTTTAATTAAAATTAAAAAGGAAATTGATAAAATAAAAAATGGAGAATTTGATAAGATAGATAATCCAATTAAAAATGCTCCACATACTGATCTAGAATTAGCATCGAATGAATGGAAACATAAATATTCTAGAGAAGATGCAGCATATCCATCTAAATTTTTAAAATCTAATAAGTTTTGGCCACCGGTTTCTAGAGTAGACAATGTATATGGTGACAAAAATCTTTTTTGTACTTGTCCAAGTATGGATGAATTCAAAGAAGATGCAGCTTAAAGGTTAATGAAAATTGCAGTGATTGGCTCAGGTATTTCTGGCTTAAGCTCTGCGTATTATTTATCAAAAAAACACAAGGTCGATTTATTTGAAAAAGAAGATCACTTCGGTGGACATGCGTATACTATTGACATTGATTTTGACAAAGATGGCAAAAAAAATTTGCCAATTGATATTGGATTTATTGTTTTTAATTATAAAACGTACCCAAATCTCATAAATTTTTTTAGTGAAAATAATATTGAAATAGAAAAAAGCGACATGAGCTTTTCTGTTTCGGTAAAAGGTAAAAATATAGAATATTGTGGAAAGGGACTAAATGGTATTTTTATAAATCGCAAGAATATTTTTAATCTTAAGTTTTTAAAAATGTTTTTCGAAATAGTAAAATTTTATAGTCAATGTGATAAGCTCAATGAATTAAACGATGAATTAACTTTAAACAGTTTTCTTAAAAATAAAAGATTATCTAAATATTTTATTAATTATCACATTTTACCTATGGTTTCAGCTATTTGGTCTATGCCACCTTATGAGGCGGGTCAAATGCCTTTAAAATTTTTTATAAAATTTTTCCAAAATCATGGACTGTTTAAATTTAAAGAAAGACCTCAGTGGTTTACAGTCAAAAATAGAAGCAGAACTTATGTAAATAAAATTTTAGAAAAAATTAGTGGCGAGTATTTTAAAAATTATAATATTAATAAAGTAGAAAGAAAAAAAGATGGTGTGAGAGTATTTTACGGAGAAGACAATGAGTTTTTTGATTATGACAAAGTAGTATTTGCAACGCATGCAGATCAAACTATTTCTATAATTAAAAATCCCACAGACGAAGAAAAAAATTTACTAACTAAATTTAATTATAAAAAAAATATTGCATTGATTCATACTGATGAAAAATTGATGCCATTAAATAAAAAAGCATGGTCATCTTGGAACTCTTCAATTAATTCAAACAATTTGAAAGAAAGCTCTATTACCTATTGGTTAAATTTATTACAGAATTTAAATGTTAGAAAAAATATATTTTTGACGCTTAATCCTTTTTTTCAAGTTGATAAAGATAAAATAATTAAAAAAATTGAATTTACTCATCCTTATTATAACCAGGAAGCTTTGAGTTTTCAAAAAAATTTAAGTAATATTCAAAATAAAAAAAATATTTTGTTTTGCGGAAGTTATTTCGGTTATGGTTTTCATGAAGATGGAATAAAATCATCAATTGATATGCTCAAATTTTTAGATGATTGAAGAGTCTTATATTTATAATGGCAGGGTAATTCATAAAAGATTTAAACCAAAAGAACATACTTTTAATTACAAAGTATTTTCTTTATTTTTGGATTTAGATGAGATCAAAAAAATCGAAAAGGAAATACCTTTTTTCTCATATAATAAGTTTAATCTAATAAGTTTCCATGACAAAGATCACGGTGATAGGAATAATAATTCTTTAAAAGAATGGGTAATAAGAAATTTAAAAAACATAGATATTAACGAGAAAAATATTAAAATTAAAATTCTATGTTATCCAAGAATTTTTGGATATGTATTTAATCCCCTAAGCATATTTTTTGTTTATAATTCAAAATCGTCACTTATAGCAATACTTTACGAAGTAAAAAATACATTTGGGGAACAACACACATATGTATTTAAAACAAATCAAGAAACAAAAAACATCAAAAATGATTGTATAAAAAAGTTTTATGTTTCTCCATTCATGGACTTAGATTCAAAATATTTTTTTAGAATTGCGAATCCTGGTGAAAATTTATCTGTGATAATTGATCAAATAGATAAAGATGGAAAATTACTATTCGCATCTCAAGACGGTAGAAGAACAAACCTTAATACTAAAAACCTTATATTTTCGTATTTAAAACACCCTTTGATGACATTTAAAATAATATCAGCGATACATTTTGAGGCATTAAGGTTATGGCTAAAAGGAATTAAAATGGTTCCAAAAAAAATAAAAATTAAAAATAATATAAGTATTGAAAAAAAATGAAATTAGTCTCTGTTGCAGATAAAATAGTATTTTCATCTATTAAAAATTTTGAATACGGGCAAATAAATTTAAAAAATTACGATGGCAAAGAATATAAATTAGGAAACGAAAACTCTCCTCTAAAAGCAAATTTAATAATAAATAAACCTGGAGTAACATTAAATATTCTAAATAAAGGAAGTGTTGGTTTGGCCGAATCTTATATGCGTGGAGAATTTGAAACTGATAATTTGACAAATCTAATAGAAATTACTGCTAAAAATATCAAAAAAGTGCATAAATTTTCTGGAGTTTTAGATTTACCATTAATAAATTTTTTCAAATATTTATTTATTAAGAATACAAAAAAAAGAAGTAAAGAAAATATTTCTAAACATTATGATCTTGGAAACGAATTTTTTTCATTGTGGTTAGATAAAACCTTAACTTACTCAAGTGCAATATTTGATAAAGATAAAACTGATCTAGAGGCCGCTCAAATTAATAAATATAAAAAACTATCGTTTTTAGTTAAACCAAAAACTGGTGATAGGATGTTAGAGATTGGATGTGGTTGGGGAGGCTTTGCAGAGTATGTGGGAAAAAATTATGACATAAAGTTAGATTGCATTACAATATCTCAAAAACAGTATGAATATGCAAAGGAAAGAATATTTAAAAATGGATTAAATGAAAAAGTAAATATAAAGATGCAAGATTACCGTGACGTAAATAATAAATATAATTCAATAGCTTCTATAGAAATGATAGAGGCGGTAGGTCAAAATTATTTAAAAAGTTTTTTTAACAAAATAAAACAAAACTTGGAACCAAATGGAAGTGCAGCTATACAAGCTATCACAATCGATGATAGTCTATATAATAGATATAAGACAAAACAGGATTTTATTCAAAAATATATTTTTCCAGGTGGATTTTTACCTTGTAAAAAAAGCTTAATAAAATACGCAAACGAAACAAATTTAAATTTTAATCAGTGCAATTCATACGGATTACATTATTCTAATACCTTAATGATGTGGAGAGATGAATTTTTAAAAAAATGGGATAATATTTCAAAACAGGGATTTGATGTAACTTTTAAAAGAATGTGGAATTTCTATTTATCTTATTGTGAAGCTGGATTTAAATCAAAAAATATAGATTTAATACAATTTTCACTACAGAATAAATAATTTATGAAAAAAATTAGTTTATATAATAATTTTTTATTGCTAATTTTTTTTGTATTTATTACAAGTTGCTCTGGAAATAGTGCAATGAAACCTGAAGATTTCAAAGACCAAAAACCTAGACTTATAATTGAAGATTATTTGACAGGAAATGTTAAAGCATGGGGTATTCTTCAGAATAGATCAGGCAAAGTAACACGTCAATTTTCTGCAGATTTAGATGGGAAATGGGATGGTAATCAACTTATTTTAGACGAAAAGTTCAATTGGACTGATGGAGAAGTTCAAACACGACAGTGGAAAATAAATAAAATTGATGATCATAATTATGAAGGAACAGCAAGTGATGTTGTTGGAAAAGCAAAAGGATATTCCTATGGTCCAGCATTTAAATTTGAATATGTTCTTCTAGTTCCTGTTAAAGGTAGAGAAATTAAAATTACTTTTGACGATTGGATATTTAAACAAGACGATAGAGTTGCAATTAATAGAGCTACAATGACAAAGTTTGGTATAAAAGTAGCTGAACTAACGGTTATGTTTGTTAAAGACTAACGTTTTTGATATTTTGTAAGCTTACTCAATAATTTAAGATATAACCAGTTTGGCAATATTTTAAGAAATTTTAAAACTAAAGTTAATTCTTTTGGAAAATGAATTTCAAATGCATTTGAATTTACTAAACCATCATAAATTTTATCTGCAGCATATTCAGTTGTTTTTAGAAAAGGCATTTTGAAATCATTTTTATCAGTCATGGGTGTTTTAATAAAACCCGGAGATATTAATGAAACTCTTACTCCATATCTTTTAAAATCAAAATATAAACTTTCAGCTAAGTTATTTAATGCAGATTTGGATGGACCGTAACCAGTAGAATTTGGCAAACCTCTATAACCAGCTATTGATGAAACAATTGAGATATGACCTTCCCCTAAATCTTTAAAATATTTTTCTACGGATTTAATAGAGTTTAATGTGCCAAAAAAATTTACTTTCATTACATTTTCAATTTGTTCGACATCAATTTCTTTTTCTTTTTTTGGATCCCACGTTCCAGTTGAAAAAACACATAAATCAATTTTACCCAGTTTATTTTTAATTTCGCTGAATACCTTATGGCAATTATCTTTATTTGTTACGTCTAAAGGAAATGAAAAAACATTTTGATTTTGCTTTGATATTTTCTCAAGTAATTCAAGTCGTCTAGCAGAAATAGCAACATTCCAACCATTTTTAGAAAATTTTATTGCTATTGCTTTTCCAATACCTGTACTAGCACCCGTAATCCAAATTACTTTATTGCTCATGATGAAATGATATATATATCATAATGTTTAAAAATAAATTTTTATCTTTTTTAATTTTCGGATTTGTCACATTTTCTGCTTCATTTATTGGGAGTATAGCGACAATTACTTCAAAAGAACCCTGGTATTCTTCCTTAAATAAGTCAGGTCTTAATCCTCCTGATTGGGTATTTGCTCCTGTTTGGACAACATTATATTTATTCATGACTATAGCAATTTGGTCTGCGTGGCATAAAAATTATAAAGATCTAAATATAATTTATATTTATTTGATGCATCTGTTTTTTAATACAACTTGGAGTGTTGTATTTTTTGTTTTTCATAATATTTTTGCCGCACTAATCAACCTTATAATAATAATAGGTTTTATTATCATTTTAATGATTAAGTATTTAAAAATAAGTAATTTAAGTTTTATATTAATGATTCCATATTTACTTTGGTGCATTTATGCACTAACTCTAAATACTAGCTTATATATATTAAATTAATATGGATGATGTTGTTATAGTTGGTGGTGGTATAATTGGTGCTGCTACAGCCTATTTTTTATCTAAAGAAGGAAGAAAAGTTAAAGTAATAGAAAGAGATCCAACATATAAAAAAGCGTCTTTCCCTCTGTCTCTTGGGGGTTTTAGAAGACAATTTTTTCAAAAAGAGAATATATTATTAGGAAAGTTTGCTAGGGAGTTTATAAATCAAATTCCAGAATTACTTAAAACTGAAAAAAATCCAAAACCCACTGCTAGCATGGTTCCAAATGGCTATTTATTGATGTTTGGACCTGAGCATGCTGAAGAACAGTACAAAGCTCTTGAAAACCACAAAGCATGTGAGGCTGGAACTAAAAATATAAAAGGATCTGAATTAAAACAGGTATTTCCTTATATAAATTCTGAAGGCATAGAAACTGCTACTTACACTGACAATAGAACAGAAGGATGGATTGATCCGTTCATGTTTCATGGAGCATTAAAAGGCAAAGCAATGGAACTTGGAGCTGAATTTATTAAAGGAAATATAAAAAATTTAGACGAAATAAATGCTAAAACAATTATATCAGCTGCAGGATGCTGGACAAAAGAGCTTTTAGATGACATTCCTGTCGTTCCACAAAAGCATACAGTTTTTAGAGTTAAATGCCCCAAACATATTTCTGAAATGCCTTTAACGGGAGATTTGACTACAGGTGTTTATTGGAGACCAGAAGGTAAAGAATATTTAGCTGGATCACCTATTTCAACTTTTGATTCAAAAGATTTAGAACCAGCTTGGAACGATTTCGAAGAACTTGTGTGGCCAGCTCTTGCAAAAAGAGTTCCAATATTCGAAGAATTAAAACTTACAGGGGGTTGGGCAGGTTTTTATGATTGTAATAAATTAGATAATAACGCTGTAGTGGGGAAACATCCTAAGTATGACAATGTTTATATGGCTAGTGGTTTTACTGGCAGAGGCTTAATGCAAGCCCCAGGAATTGGTAGAGCATTAACAGAATTAATTACAACAGGATCCTACCAAACAATCGACATAAGTGTTTTCGGTGTTGAGCGTATTTTTAATGAAAATGCAAGACCCGAACCTTACGTTTTATAATTTTTTAACTACAGTGCCCAAGTAACCATTAAAACAAGATACACCAATAATGAGCAGTTGCCCTTTTATAGAATAAAAATCAAAAGAAGGATAAAAACTTATTGCAACACTAAAAAATATATAAGTTACAATAAATGGTCTTATAAACTTCTTTAAAAAAAAATTATTTCTTTTTATATTTTGCAGCCTCCTCAGAACCACTAGTAGCTGACCCTTTACTATAAGAGTGAGCTCCCATACCAGCTAATTGACCATCTTTTACAATTAAATACTGGTTTCTGATTTCTCTTTTTTCAAAGAAACATTCTAAGATTTCTCTTACTCCATCTGCATATCTAGCTTGTGCAGTCAAAGAGGTACCAGATGTATGCGGTGTCATACCGTGGTTTGGCATAGTTCTCCAAACATGATCATTTGGAGCAGGTTGAGGAAACCAAACATCTCCTGCATATCCGCTTAGTTGACCGCTTTTAAGTGCTTTTGCAATTGCATCTCTATTACAAATCTTACCTCTTGCAGTATTAACTATATAAGCACCTTTTTTCATTTTACTTATCATAGCATCATCAAACAAATTTTCTGTTTCTGGATGAAGAGGGCAATTTATTGTAACTACATCACAAACCTTTACCATTGATTCTACTGATTCATGAAATGTCAAATTAAGTTCTTTTTCAACACTATCAGGTAATTTGTGTCTATCAAAATAATGAAGATGAACATCAAAGGGTTTCATTTTTCTTAAAGCATCTAATCCAATTCTACCAGCTGCTACAGTTCCAATGTGCATACCTTCAACGTCGTATGATCTTTGTACTGCATCAGCAATATTCCAACCACCTTCATTAACAATTCTGTGTTGATTATGGTAATCTCTAACCATTGAAACAATCATCATCACTATGTGTTCTGCAACTGATCTTGAGTTACAAAAAGTTACTTCCACAACATCAATTTTATTGTCCATTGCTGCTTGAAGGTCTACGTGATCTGATCCAATTCCAGCAGTAATAGCCATTTTAAGATTTTTTGCTTTAGCAATCCTTTCTTTAGTTAAATAGTACGGGAAAAATGGTTGAGAAATAACGATATCTGCGTCTACAATGTGTTTATCAGCCTCACATCCATCACCATCTTTACTGTTAGTAACAATTAATTCATGGCCATTGCTTTCTAAAAATTTTCTTAAACCAAGTTCACCTGATACACATCCTAATAGTTGACCAGGTTTATAATCCCTACCTTTTGGAGACGGTAAAGTCATACCATCTGGATATTTTTCTAATTTTGGAAGCTCTGAAAGAGGATATGATTTTGGCATTCCTCCTTTTGGATCATCATACAATATACACAATACTTTCATTTAATCTCCTAATCTAAATTTTAATCATTAATGATTATTTATATTCAAAAGCCTACCATAAAAATAGATGAGCAAGCAATCAAATTATGTCTACTTTGGGTATTCCTTTTTAAATAAAAATTTATTAATTATAACACCAAACAAAACCACAATGATTGATCCAATAAGGACTGGTGTTAATAAATAGTCAAATGAAACAGATCCTATAATTACAATTATTGGATTACCACCTGCTGGGGGGTGTGTAACTTTAAATAAGATCATAAACATAACTCCAAAGCCCACAGCTAGTGGGATATTAAGAAAAATTGGTAAAGGAGAGAAGTTTAAAAAAATAATTCCTATAAGGGCAGTTAAGAAATGTCCCAAGATAATATTTTTTGGTTGTGCAAAGGGGCTTTCTGGATAACCGTAAAGAAGAACCATAGTAGAGCCGAAAGACGCTATCAGAAAAACTCCATAAGATGTTTTATATGTTAATATAGTTAAAACGCCTATTGTGATTATTGAAAAAATTCCCGCTAAAAAAGATTGTAATATTAATTTTCTATTCATCATAATTTTTTAAAATTTTAATTAAAGCATTTATTGGTAACAGCAAGCATTCTTTTCTTTGAAGGTTTTCTTTTTTTAAAATTTTATCAAATGGTTTCCAATGTTTGATTAATTGAATATGATTATTTTGAAACAAAATATTTGCAATATTTAGAAACTTATTTACTTCATTTATTCCTATATTTTTAGATTTGCGTGAGAGAAGGCTTGCTGATGCTTGGCAATATATACATGACTTAGTTTTATAACCGAAATCAATAATTTTTTTATTTTTTATTTTTAGAGTAATTTCAATTTCATCACCACATATTGCATTTTTATGCTTATATTTGTGTGAATAATTTTTAACAGATTTATAGTTTGTCGTGTTTTCAGCAATCTTTATTACTTCTAAATCCATTATGAATACTATCTATTTAAATTAGATTTTTTAATTAATTAAAAATTATATTGTAGTATGATTAAATTACCATTAAAAATTCTGAATGTTTAAATTAAAAAATGAAAGTATTGCTATTCCTGTTGTTTTAATTGCTGGAATACTTTGGTCATTTGGACCTCTTGTAGTTCGTTATATGGATCAGCCTAATTTAGTGCCATGGCAATATCTTTTTGCAAGAGGAATGACAATTTTCGTTTTATTAAATTTATATTTATTTTTCGAGGAAGGATTTAGTTTTTATAAAAATTATTTAAAAATTGGGATTTCAGGAATAATTGGTGGAGCAGGGTTGGGTACCGCTATGATAACATTTATCTGGTCAATCACCCATACAACAGCTGCGATAACTTTACTGTGTTTATCTGCGATGCCTTTCATGACTGCTTTATTAGGTTTTTTATTTT
>CACNHI010000010.1 GCA_902620265.1 uncultured Pelagibacteraceae bacterium
GTAGATGCACATCTTTCTTCAGGTTTTAATTTATCAGCATTCATCGCTAAGCACATAGAACATCCAGGTTCTCTCCAATCAAAACCTGAGTCTTTGAAGACTTTATCTAAACCTTCTTGTTCGGCCTGTTGTTTCACCAGTCCAGAGCCAGGAACTACCATAGCATATACATGTTGTGCCACTTTTTTGTTCTTAATTATTTTTGCTGCATCTCTTAAGTCCTCAATTCTACCATTTGTACAACTACCGATAAAAACTTTATCTATTTTAACATCCTTTATAGCTGTACCAGGTTTTAAACCCATATATTTTAATGATCGCTCTATTGAATTTTTTCTATCCTCATCCGCTTCGTTTTCTGGATTTGGTATCCTTCCATCTATAGATATGACATCTTGTGGAGATGTTCCCCATGTTACCATTGGCATAATATCTTTTCCATCTAAAGTAACTTCTTTATCAAAATTAGCATCGCCATCAGATTTTAATTTACTCCAATAGTCTAATGCTTTATCCCAATTTTCTTTTTTAGGTGACATTGGTCTGCCATTTAAATAATTAAATATTTTTTCATCTGGCTCGATCAAACCTGCTCTTGCGCCTCCCTCAATAGTCATATTACAAATTGTCATTCTTTGCTCTACGCTTAGAGATGAGATTAAGCTTCCTGCGTACTCAATCACATAACCAGTTCCACCTGCAGTACCAATTTTACCAATGATTTGTAAAATAACATCTTTAGATGTTACGCCGATAGACAACTTTCCATCCACTTTAATACGAAAGTTTTTTGATTTTTTTTGAACCAAAGTTTGTGTGGCTAATACGTGCTCTACTTCAGAAGTTCCTATACCAAAAGCTAGAGATCCAAAAGCTCCGTGCGTTGCTGTGTGACTATCTCCACAAACAATTATACTTCCTGGCTGCGTAAATCCTTGCTCAGGTCCAATTATATGAACTATCCCTTGTCTTTTATCATTCATTCCAAAAAGTTTTATTCCAAATTTTTCACAGTTTTTTTCTAAAGTTTCTACTTGAAGTTTTGACTCTTCATCAGAAATTCCTTTAGATCTGTCAGATGTTGGTACGTTATGATCTGCAACAGCTAATGTTAGATTTGGTTGTCTTACTTTTCTATTAGAGTTTCTCAATCCTTCAAATGCTTGTGGGCTAGTAACTTCATGAACTAAATGTCTGTCAACATAAAGTAAAGATGTTCCATCATCTTGTGTGTGCACAAGATGATCGTCCCAGATTTTATCGTATAAAGTTTTAGGCATCAGAAAAAAATTATTTTTTGTCTTTTAGATTTTCTTTTGGACTTTCTACTTTTGGAGTTTCAGTTTTTTTTTCAACTTTTTTGACTGTCTCTGTTGAGGGAGTTTCTTTTTCTGCTATTTTTTCTTCTTTAGAAACCACAACATTTTCCTCATTTACAGTTTCCGGTTTTGTTTCAACATCTATACCTATCTTTTTTCTAATTTTCTCAGCTATCCTTGCAGATTTACCAGTCCTGTCTCTTAAATAGTATAATTTTGCTCTTCTTACTTTTCCAGACCTTACAACTTTGATTGAGTCGACTATGGGGCTATATAATGCAAAGGTTCTTTCTACTCCTTCACCAAAAGATATTTTTCTCACAGTAAATGAAGAGTTTATATCTCTATTTTTTTTTGCAATACAAACTCCTTCAAAATACTGAATTCTATCTCTTTTTCCCTCAGTAATTCTAACTCCAACTTTAACTATATCACCAGTGTAAAACTCTGGAAGTTTCTTTTCAGCAGAAATTTTTTTTACATTTGCTTGGTTGATTTCTTCAATATTTTTCATGTTAAAGTTTATCAATTTAATTCTTTTTATTATATTTTTGCCATAAATCTGGTCTTCGGTGGCGTGTTATAGCCTTTGATTGAGTTAAACGCCAGTCTTTAATTTTCGCGTGATCGCCTGATAAAAGCACATTTGGAACGCTTTTTTCCTCCCAAATTTGAGGCTTTGTATACTGAGGATACTCTAATAAACCATTTTCAAAACTTTCCTCATTTTTAGACTCCTCATTACCAATTACACCTGGTATCAATCTCAATATAGCATCTAAAAAAACATACGAAGCTGTCTCACCTCCAGATAATACAAAGTCACCAATGCTTATTTCTTCTATTTCTCTATTATCTAAAACTCTTTGATCGATACCTTCAAAATGTCCACAAATTAGATTTACTTTATTTTCTTTTGATATTTCTTTTGCAATATTTTGATTAAATACTTTACCCCTAGGGGAAAGGTAAAAAATTTTCTCCCCATTTTTAATATTTGCGTCTAAAGATTTTGCGACAACATCCGGTTTAAGAAGCATTCCTGATCCACCACCATACGGTGTATCATCAACTGTTTTGTGCTTGTCCAAAGCATATTCCCTTATATCGACAGTTTTTAAATCCCATATTTTTTTTTCCATAGCTTTTCCATACAGACCTTTATCAAGTGGTCCAGGAAAAAAATCAGGATATAGAGTAAATACTTTAGCGATAAACATTTTTATTTTTTCTCTTCTTGTTTAGGTGCTTCCTTTGGAGCATCAGCTTTTTTCTCTTCTTTTTTAGGTGCTTCCTTTGGAGCATCAGCTTTTTTCTCTCCCTCTTTAGGAGCTTCATCTTTAGCTTCTTTTTTTCTTTCTTTTTTTGGAACAGCCTTCAAAGGATTATTGCCTTTCGCTGGCATTTCCATTAATTGATTTTCTCCGAGAATTCTTGCTACACGCATAGTCGGTTTAGCACCTTGGCTTAACCAATATTTAATTCTCTCAGATTGTAAACCAACTCTTTCCTTCTTCTCCTTAGGTAAAAGTGGATTAAAAAAACCAAGTTTCTCAATAAATCTTCCATCTCTTGGAAACCTGCTATCTGCAACAACAATTTTGTAAACAGGTCTTTTTTTTGTTCCTCCCATTGATAACCTTAACTTTAACATTTCTCTCCTTTGTTATTTTAGTTGATTAAAAAGTTCTGGCGGAATCCCCTTGTCTGCCAAACCTTTCATATTTCCTTTGGACATCTTCTTCATCATTTCAGATATCATTTTAAATTGTTTTAACAATTTATTGATAGTGGCAATGTCAGTACCTGAGCCATTAGCAATTCTTTTTTTTCTTGATCCGTCTATAATTTTTGGATTTGTTCTCTCTTTTTTTGTCATAGATAAAATTACAGCCTCATTTTTACTTACAATTTTTTCATCAACACCAGCTTGATCCATTTGATTTTTTATTTTTGATACGCCAGGCAAAAAAGACATAATACCTTCAATTCCTCCCATCTTTTTCATCTGTCGTAGTTGAGAAAGATAATCATCTAATGAAAATTGACCTTTTTTTAATTTCTCTTCAGTTTTCTTTAGGTTCTCCTCATCCAAGTCTTGTGTAGCTTTTTCAACAAGTGAAACTATGTCTCCCATACCGAGGATTCGGTTAGCGATTCTGTCAGGATGGAATTCCTCTAGGTTATCAATTTTTTCACCCACTCCTAAAAATTTAATTGGAACTTGAGATACATATTTCATACTCAAAGCTGCACCACCTCTTCCGTCACCATCAGATCTTGTAAGAACTATTCCTGTTAAATTAACTGTGCTTTTAAATTCTTTAGCAACATTCGCAGCTACTTGACCAGTAAGAGAATCTGCAACAAGTAAAGTTTCAGAGGGATTAATTGTTTGCTCAATTTGTTTAATTTCACTCATCATTTGTAGATCTATTTGTGTTCTTCCAGCTGTATCAAAAATTATTACTTCTGATCCGTTTAAATTTGCAGCACTAAGTGCACGTCTACAAATATCCAAAGGTTGTTGTCCTTCGACAATGGGTAAAGTTAAAATATTATTTTGTTCACCTAACAATTTTAATTGTTCTTGAGCAGCTGGTCTGTAAACGTCCAAGCTCACCATCATAATTTTTTTTTTGTTTACTTTTTCTATATGCTTTGCAATTTTTGCGGCGGAAGTAGTTTTACCTGATCCTTGCAAACCCACTAGCATCATTGAAACTGGTGGAACTGCATTAAGATTTATTTTTTCAGATTTACTGCCAAGTAAGTTGACTAATTCATCGTAGACAATTTTAACAACCATTTGACCAGGTGAAGTTGATCTTACAATTTCTTTGCCCAATGCTTTGGGCTTAACATTTTCAATAAACTGCTTTGCAACATCTAAAGATACATCGGCTTCTAGAAGAGCTAACCGAACAGATCTTAATCCTTCGTCCACCTGTTTTTCATCAAGTGATGGCGCTTTTTTTAAAGAAGAAAAAATTTCCTCAAATTTATTTGTCAAATTTTCAAACATAATTATACACAGCAGTTATCGCACCAGTGGGCGAACCCTCGCTGACTGGTGTCGATCTCTTTGTTTCCAAAGACACCGCAAATTGCTGACTTTGCGGAAGTGACGGTAACCTATAATAGAGGTTCAAAAAGTCAATAAATAAGTTAAGTATAAATATATGGAATTTATTGCTTACAAAATGGATGGTTTGGGAAACGATTTTATCATCATAGATAGAAGAGAAAGTTCAATTAATTTAACAAAGGAAAAAATTATTGAACTAGGTGACAGGTCCAATATTGGATTTGATCAAATTATTTTTATAGATCAAAAAAAAGAAAGTTCTTTTCCTATAAAAATATTTAATTCTGATGGAGGTGAGGTTAGCGCATGTGGAAATGGGTCAAGATGTGTAGCTTATCTTTTGGGTAAAAATTTAAATACTAAAGAAGTTAAGTTAAGAACAAACAATCGGGTGCTTAATGCAAAGATAGTTGGAAATTTACAAGTTAAACTTGAAATGGGAAAACCTTTGTTTAGTTTTGAGGATATTCCATTATCAAAGACAATAAATCCTGCTGATGTATCTTTAAAAATAAATGATAAAACATTTTCTAATGGATTTTGTGTCAATGTAGGGAACCCCCACATAATTTTTTTTGTAAAGAATTGCTTTGATTATGACCTAAAAATATTAGGTCCTAAAATTGAAAACCATGATCTATTTCCTGAAAAAACAAATGTAACATTTGCAGAAGTCGTAGATAAAAATAATATAAAAGTAAATGTGTGGGAAAGAGGAGCAGGACTTACTAAGGCCTGTGGAACGGCAGCCTGTGCATCTGCAGTAGCTGCCTTAAAGAAGAGTTTAGTTGATAATAAAGTTAATATTAATTTTAGTGAAGGTATTTTGAATATTGAGGTTGATGAAAATGACAATATTTTTATGACTGGGCCAGTTTCGGAGATAAAAAAAATTAATTTTAAGTTATAAAATGAGTATTTTTGAAAAATTTAAATTAGGTTTACAAAAAACTGCCTCAAGTTTTTCCTCTGGGCTTAAGGAAATAATTATTAAAAGAGAAATTGATGACAAAACATTAGATGAAATAGAAGAATTTTTAATACAATCTGATGTGGGAATTATCGCTTCAGAAGAAATTAAAAAAATTATTTCAGAAAAAAAAGTCGATCCCAATAAAAATAAATTAGATGAAATTAATTCAATTCTTAAAGATTATATAATTAGTTTAATGTCGCCACTTGAAAAAAGTGTATTTTTTTCAAAAAAAACTGATTTAAATGCTGTACTTATCTCAGGTGTTAACGGTGTAGGCAAAACTACTACAATTGGAAAAATTGGTAAAATATTAAAAATGAATGATAATAAAGTAATTTTTTCAGCTTCAGATACTTTTAGAGCTGCAGCAATCGAACAGTTGGAAAATTGGGCAAAAAAAATTGATGTCGAAATTATTAAATCTTCACAAGGTTCAGATCCAGCTTCTGTTGCATATAAAGCCGTTGAAGCAGCCATAAATAAAAATTTTACTCATGTATTGATAGATACTGCTGGAAGATTGCAAAATAAAAAGAATTTAATGGAGGAGTATAAGAAAATTGCGAATGTTACTAAAAAAATTGACCCTAAAGCTCCACATGAAGTAATTTTGGTTTTGGATGCTACTTCTGGTCAGAATGTAATTAATCAAGTAGAAGAGTTTAATAAAATAATCCCAATTACAGGATTAATAATGACCAAACTTGATGGCACTGCAAAAGGTGGAATTTTAATTGCTATAGCAAAAAAATATAAATTACCCATCATAGCTTTGGGTTTGGGAGAAAAAGAGGATGATCTTCAAATTTTTGAGGCTGAAAAATTTGCCAATTCTTTTATAGAATCTAATTAATTTATTTGATTAATAAAATTTTCAATAGCTTTTACAAGATCTGGATTATATTCCATCATATGGTCATCTTGGTCGTTAAAATATTTGAACTTTTGGCCATTTAATTTTTCATATATTTCTAGTCCCATTTTAAAAGGTACAATTTTATCTTTTTTTCCATGCATTACTAATACTGGTGACTTAACATTTATAATTTTTTTTAAACTCTCATATTTATCCTTAAGAAGGAATTTCACTGGAAATATAGGATAATATTTTTGTCCAAGTGTCACCATTGAGGTAAATGGCGCCTCTAAAATAATACCAGCAAAGTTTTTCATTTGTGCAGTATGAATTGCAATAGCTGTCCCTAAAGATTCTCCGTATAAAATTATGTTGTTTTCGACAATATTTTTAGATTTCAACCAACTAATTACATTTTCTGCATCTTTATAAAGTCCAGCCTCGTAAGGTTTTCCTTTGTTTCCATTAAAACCTCTGTATGCGAATATAAGATAATTAAGCTTCAATTTTGATAATTCATTTAATTTATAAATCCTATTAGATAAATTTCCTGCATTGCCATGAAAAAAAACTAATGTTTTGTAATTTTCATTTTTTTTATAATGCCAAGCAATTATATCATCATCTGAATTTATCAAAATTTCATTTACTTTGTGATTAAGTTCATAATTGCTTCTAGAATTGATATTTGGGTGATAAAGAAGTTTATTCTGATAAAAATATAAGAATATGGTAACAAAAAAGTAAATACCTATTAGAATAAAAGTAATACTCAAAATCATTTTATTAATTTTTAACAATTAGAAGAAATTTATTTTTTATCGAAGAATGCTTCGTAAATCATCATTACAATAGCGATTCCCATAAAGATATAAACCGGTAAAACATCAAAGAAACCTATCATCATTGATCTTGTAAGAGTAGTTGCAAGTCCAATTAAAAAGAAAAGACAAAAAGACAAACCGACTATTGTTGCAAATTTATTCATCATATTTTTTACTTTTTTGTTCTAACCATCTAGCAACCCCAAGAAATCTGTGATCATCATACTTATCACCAATTAATTGGATACCTAAAGGTAAATTATTTTCACCTTGAAGTAAAGGTAGAGAAATTGCTGGTGTATGCATATAAGACCAAACTCGATTAAAATCTGCGCTTCCTGTACTTTTTAATCCTTTGTCTGCAACTCCTGTGGAGCATGGACTTAAAACACCATGATAATCTTCAAATACCTCTTTGTAAGACTCATAACTTCTTTTCATAAAATCTACAGCATCTAAATATTCTTTTGCGGAATATTTCATTCCTCTACTAATTGCGGACTGCATCTCCTTTGAAAGTTTATTTTTTGATTTCTTGTAATATGTCTGAAAATTATTAGCTAAGTCTGTTTCATGAATTACTCTATGGTACTTGTCAATATCTTTGAAATAAGATGGAGTATCAAATACTTCAATATTTTTTTTAAAAGATTTAATAAAGAACTCAAATGACTCTCGAGATCTCTTGTCTATTTTTTTCCAACTTTCTGTTTTATAAAATATAAACTTAGGTTCAAACATTGGTCCCTTTAAACATTCATCCACCATAAATTCTGATGAATAATGTATGGTTGCTTCGTCATATTGATCTTTTTTAATTAAAACTTTAGCAAGTAAAGCTACATCCTCTACTGTTTTTCCAAAAACTCCCATATGATCTAGATGATAGGATGTTCTTAAAACTCCATTTCTTGATATTAATCCATAGCTAGGTTTATACCCGACTACTCCACAATAAGATGCTGGTCTTATAACTGATCCTCCAGTTTGAGATCCAATTGATAGGGGAGCCATATGGGTTGCAATTACAGCTGCTGATCCACTTGAAGATCCTCCTGGTGTCCTTGAATAATCATGAGGATTTCTTGTATCTGGTGGACCAAGATAAGCCAATTCTGATGTTGCAGTTTTTCCCATTATAATTGCTCCCTCAGATTTCAGAAGATCTACAATTTCAGAGTTTTGGGATTGCGTTTTACCTTTTCTTAATACTGTGCCACATTCAGTTGGCATATCATAAGTTCCAATAATATCTTTTAATGCTACAGGAATACCATGCAATATACCCATTGGTTTTCCAGATTTTCTATATGTGTCAGCTTCTTCAGCTTTTTCTATCAAAAGTTTTTTATCAAAAAATGCCCAAGCTTTAACATCTTTTTCATACTTTTCTATTTGGGAAATATAATTTTGACAAAGCTCTAAACAGGTTATTTCGGATTTTCTAATCTTTTCTGCAATTTTAGATATCGGTAAAGAAAAGACGTTAGTCATTTAAAAATTAATCTGCAAACAAAGTATCAGGTAACCATAATGCTATACCAGGAAAAATGTACATCAGTACCATTGCAAGTATGACAATTCCAAGGAAAGGCATAATTCCTCTGAAGATTTCCATTAACTGAACATTTCTGCTTTGAACTCCTTTTAAATAGTATGCTGACATAGCCATTGGTGGTGTCAAAAAGGATGTTTGTAAATTTAATGCTATTAACATTGCAAAGAAATATGGATTCACACCAAAAAATTCAACAAGTGGTAAAAAGATTGGTACAAAAATAATTAGTATTTCAGTCCATTCTAGTGGCCAGCCTAAAAGGAAAATTATTATTTGAGTAATAACTAAAAATTGCCATGGCTGAATATCCATTGATTTGAAAAAATGTTCAAATACCTCATGTCCACCTAAATAAGAAAATACAGATGCAAAGGTCCAAGAACCTACAAATAACCACATAATCATAGCGCTTGTTTTCGCAGTTAAAAATACAGACTCTTTAAAATTTTTCCATTTTAATGACTTATAAAAATAAGAGAGAACTAAGGCACCGAAGGCTCCAACTGCGGCTGCCTCAGCTGGTGTGGCTAAACCAGCTAGAATTGTCCCAAGTACTAAAATAATCAATGAAAATAATGGAACAAACGAAACCAAAACTTCTTTTAAAATCTCCGAACGTGGAGGAATTTCCTCTGCAGCAGGTTTTGGAGCTAAAGATGGGTTAAAGTATGCTCTAATAATTACATAAAGTATGTACAATCCGGCCAACATTAGACCAGGAAATATAGCTGCAGCAAAAAGCCTTAACGGTGATAGTTGGGCTATTACTGCATAAACAATAAGCATGATGCTTGGTGGAATTAAAATTCCTAAACATCCGCCGGAGCAAATCACTCCCGATGCGAATTTTTTATCGTATCCTGCTCTTATCATCGCTGGCCAAGCAAGCAAACCCATAAGTGTGACTACGGCACCAATAATTCCAGTTGCTGTAGAAAATAATGCACATGTAACAAGTGCAGCAACAGCCATAGAGGCAGGAAGTCTGTGAGATGCAAGTCTTATTGCAAAAAAAAGCTTTGCTACAATTCCTGCTCTTTCAACTAGATAACCCATAAATAAAAATAAAGGGACGGCGGTTAAAACCGTATTATCCATTATTGTATAGGTATTAGAGACTAATAAAGAAAATATCCGGTTATCAAAGAGATGCTCCATCCTAGTTGGATCAAAATAAGCGTAATAACCAAAACCCACTCCCATTGCTAGTAATGTAAATGCAATTGGAAAACCTAATAAAACTGCGAACAGAAATAAACTCATCATTAAAATTGCAATTTCTGGATTTGTTAATTCAAATAACATCTGCTTGATCGTCCTTTTGAGAAGTTCTCATTAATACTTTTTCAGTTTCTTCAGCATCTGCCGATGCTCTAACAGGCCAATGACCAGTTCTAATGCAAATAATTGCTCTACATACTTCACTAACACCTTGTATAGTTAATAATATTCCAGATAATGGAATTAAAGATTTGGCCATATAAATCTGTATTTGTGCTGGGCTATTCCAGCTTGTTTCTTTTATTTTCCAAGCTAAAGCAGCATATTCATATCCATAAAATGCTAAAGCTAAAATTCCAGGAAAGAAAAATATAAAATACAAAATAAGATCAATCCAACCCTGTACTCTAGTTGGAAATAATCTATAAATAACATCACCTCTTACATGAGCCTCTGTTGATAAGGTGTATGCTCCCGCCATCATAAAAATAGCTCCGTACATTTGTAAACTAAAATCAAAGTTCCATAATGTTGGGCTATTAAATGCGTATGCCATGATAACTTCATAGCAAGTACCCCCCATAAGAATTACAATACACCAAGAAAACGCTTTTCCCATTGAAGCACTTAGTGTGTCGGCAAATTTTATGAAAGATTTCATTTCCGTACCTTATGTTAAAATATATAATTAAAGCAAACAAAAAAAAGGGGACCATTTGGTCCCCTTTTTAAATATTTAAGTTAATAATTATATCTTAACTTTCGCAATAGGTCCGAACTCATTTTCATATGCTAATTTGTAATTAGGCTGATTCATCAGCAAGTACTTCATTACTCTCTTAGCGTATGCTTTTTGAGAATCAACGATTTTCTTAAAGAAAGGATCTTTCTTATTGAAATCACCGATAACTTTATCCCAACCTTTTAATTGTTGAGCTAAAATTGCATCAGACGTTTGGTAAACATTAACTTTGTGTTCATTCATTAATTTAGATAAATCAGCTGAATATCTAACTAATGCTTTGAAATAGTTATCTGTGTTCGCAGCATACGCAGCATTTTTTAATATTGCTTGGTTAGCTGGAGACAGACCATTAAATGTTTTGTTGTTGATAGGTATTTCAAACATCTCTTGAGATTGGTGGAAACTTCCTAAGTGATAGTGCTTAGAAACGTCTTGCATACCAAACTGTGAGTCTGAAGTTGGGTTGTTAAACTCAGCAGCTTCAATCAATCCAGTTTTCATAGCTGGTTGAATTTCACCGCCTGGTAATTGTCTAACGACCATTCCCATCGCAGTAAGAACGTTAGTAGCAAGACCAACTGTTCTATACTTCATACCTTTAACATCAGATACTTTAGTTACATTTTTCTTAAACCATCCAAACGGTTGTGCTGGCATAGGCATATGAAAAACACCTGTGTAGTCGAAACCTACTTTTTTAACAGTTTCTTCATAAAGTGCTCTTCCTCCACCGTATTCCATCCATCCCATTACTTCTTGAGATGACATACCGTATGAAGGTCCTGTTCCGAATAAAGATGCCGCAGCATTTTTACCGTACCAGTAAGCTGTTACCCAGTGACCCATATCAACGGCACCTGAGCTAACTGCTTGACCAATTTCACTAGTCTTAACAACTGCTCCTACTGGTTGCAGATCAATTTTTAAAGATCCACCAGACATGTCGCTTACCATCTTGCAGTAATCTCCTGCCATTTCAAAAAAGATGTTAGCTCCACTTGGCCATGCAGCTTGCATTTTTAAAGTTTGTGCAGCGCCTAAGTTAACATAAGGCATTGCAACAGCAGCTGCTCCGGCCATAGCCGCAGTCTTAAAGAACTTACGTCTTGAAGGCGTTTTTCCCTTCAACGATTTTTTTTCTTTAATCATTGTTTCTCCTCTTTAGTTAATTAACTTGTAATAATTTAAGCATAAATGGTTGAAAGAGTCTTTTGCTAAATAGACTTATTCAAAATTATTTACAACTTTGAGTAGAATTTTATGCTTTTAATTAACTAATTAACTTTATTTTTACAGCTTCCTGATTTGAAGAATTCTTCTAAATTATCTATGGCGAGGTTCGCCATCGCTGTTCGAGTCTCTTTTGTTGCGCTACCTAAGTGAGGTAAAATAAAAGCACTCTTATGTTTTAAATATCCTGGGTTTAAATTTGGCTCTCCTTTGTAAACATCTAAACCAACTGCATAAACTTTTCTTCTATCAAGAGCATCAATAAGAGCTTCGTCGTCTACAATATCCCCTCTGGCAACATTAGTTACTACAGCGCCTTTTGGTAAATACTCCAAAGTCTCTTTATTAATTAAATTTATAGTTTCTTTTGAGGCAGGACAACAAACTGAGAGTACATCTGATACCTCCATTAAACTTTTAAGATTGTCATGGTAGATTGATCCATTTTCTTTATCAGAACTAAGTTTAGATCGATTATGATAATGAACTATCATTCCTAGAGACTTAGCAATTTTTGCTATCTTTTGTCCAATTCTTCCCATGCCCAGAATTCCAAGTCTCGCACCAGTTAATTGCTTTCCAATCAAATAATCTGCTGACCATTTCCAGTCCGCGTCTCTTGCGCCTTGAATACCCTCAGATGCTCTTCTACATGCTCCAAGTATTAAAAGAACACCAATTTCTGCTGTTGCATCTGTCAAAACTTCTGGCGTGTTTGTAACAATTATATTTCTTTTTTTTGCTGCCTCTAAATCTATGTTTCCAAATCCTACAGCAAAATTTGATAAAATTTTTACACTATCAGGTAAGCGATTTATTGTTTTCTCGTCTAACTTATCTGTTAAAGCAGATAATACCCCATCACATCCCTGGCTCAACTCTATTAGCTTGTCTTGAGAGTAAAGTTCATCATTTAAATTTAAGTTTGCATCATATAGCTCTTTAATTCTGTCTTCATTGGATCTTAAAAGTCTTCGTGTAACAAGAATTTTTCTCATAATTTAATTAATATCGAAAATTTTTCCAGGATTCATAATATTATTTGGGTCCAAGCTTCTTTTAATAGTTTTCATTACAGGTATATTATCTGGATGTTCTTTTAACAAGTAACTTTTTTTATGAAGACCTACTCCATGTTCTCCTGTAATCGTGCCCTCAAGGTCTAAAGTTTTATCGATTAACAAATCGCTAAATTCTCTGATTTTTTTATAAACAGTTTTGTCTTTAGGATCGTAAGGAAATAAAACGTGGAAGTTTCCATCTCCTAGATGGCCAACCATTGGTGCTCTAAGACCAAACTTTTTAACTTCTTCCTCAGCAAACTTAACGCATTCAGTTATTTTTGATATTGGCACACATACATCTGTTGAATAAACTCTTCCGTTATCTACTAATGCTTTTACAGAATAATAAACATCCCATCTTGCTCGCCACAGATGATTTCTTTCCTCTAACGTGTCAGCCCATTTAAAAGCACTACCATTATTATTCTTTGAAATTTCCTCTACAATTTTAATTGACTCCTTATTAGAAATCTCAGTTCCATGAAATTCAAAAAACAATGTAGGTAAAGTTTTAATATCTTTAAGTTTTGAGTAATTGATACTTATATCCATTTGATCTTTATTAAGCATTTCAATCCTTGCGATCGGCACACCATACTGAATTGTTTCTTGAGCTGTCTGAACAGCTTCCTCCAAAGTATTAAAATGACATATAGCGCTCATCATGCTCTCTGGTATTGGAGATAATCTAAGTTGAACTTCAGTTATAATCCCAAGTGTGCCCTCTGAACCAATAAATAAATTCGTAAGATTATATCCTGCTGAAGTTTTTTTCGTTCTTGTGCCTGTTTTTATTATTTCTCCACTTGGTAAAACTACAGTCAAACCGGTAATTACCGTTTTCATAGTTCCATATTTTACAGCCATAGTTCCAGAGGCCGATGTCGATGCCATCCCACCTATTGCAGCATTAGCACCTGGATCTATAGGGAAAAATACTCCATCCTCTCTTAAATATTCATTTAATTTTTCTCTTGTTACATTTGCTTGAACCCTACAATCAAAATCAGCTGCATTGACACTTAAAATTTTATCCATTTTTTCTAAAGAAATTGTTATTCCCTTATCGTTACCAACTACATTGCCCTCTAAAGAAGTTCCCGTCCCAAAAGGCACTACTGGAACTTTGTGATCATTGCAAAGTTTTAAAATTCCAGAAACTTCTTCATTTGTCTCTGGGAATACTACTGCCTGTGAGAGAATAGGATCGTATGTGTCTTCTCCTCTTGCATAATTTGCTCTAGTTGATTGAGATAAAGAAAATCTATCTTTTAATAAACTTGTAAGTTCTTGTTTTAAAGAAGGGTTGTTCATTAAATTAGTATAACAAGCCTATTTACAAAAATAAACTTATCCTAGCATTTTTTTAACATTTTCAAGAGCTTGAGAAATATTATCTCTTGATGCTGCAAAACTAAATCTTACATAATCATTACAGCTTTTTCCAAATGCAGTTCCAGGTACAATTGCAACTCCTGCCTCATGCATAGCTTTTTTACAGAATTCAGCTCCATTCATTCCTGTTCCAGTTACTTTTGGGAAAGCATAAAAAGCTCCTCCTGGCAAACTACACTCAACACCAGGCAAGCTATTCAATCCTTCGTGAATAAGTTTTCTTCTTGCGGTAAATTTTTCCATCATTTCATGTATAGAGTCATCTGGCCCGTCAAGAGCAGCAATACCAGCGAACTGAGCAGCAGCATTGACACATGATACACTATTAATTAATAATTTATTTACGTGCTCAACTAAATGCTCAGGCCAAAAACTCCAACCCAATCTCCAACCAGTCATGGAGTATGCTTTACTCCATCCCTCTAAAACTATTAATCTATCCCTTAATTCTGGATAGTTAAAAAAAGAAGGCATTTCTTTTCCATCAAATATTTGTCGACTATAAATCTCGTCACTTAAAATAGTAACATGTGGATGTTTTTTTAAACCCTCAGCCAATTTATCAATTTCTTTTTTCTCAACAAAACTACCAGTTGGATTGTTAGGATTTATTAAAACTAGAAGTCTCGTTTTATCAGTTACCAAAGAAAGAATTTTATCAGCGCTGAATTTAAGATCTTTGTCCTCAGTTAAATCGTACTTCACTGAGGTTGCTCCTGTATAATTGATCATAGACTCGTATATCGGGAAAGCTGGAGTTGGATTAATGATTTCAGCTCCTGGTTCACCAAAACATTGAATTGCATATGTCATAGTAGGTTTTCCACCCGGCATAATTAAAATTCTTTCTGCGCTGACATCCGCATTATAACGTTTTTTAATCCATCTTGTTACCGCTTGTCTACATTCAGGAATTCCGTTTGACATTACATATCCATGATGACCATCATCCAGAGCTTTTTTAGCAGCATCAACAACATGCTTTGGAGTTTTAAAATCTGGCTGGCCTAATCCTAAGTGAATCATAGGTTTGCCTTGAGCTTCTAATTTTTTGGCTTCAGCAAGAACACTAAAAGCTGTTTCTGTTCCTAATCTATCTAAACTTTTTGCTAACTTCATTTAAAATCTCCAATCTACTTTCTATAAATTAACATTGAATTATTTAACTCTGATAAATTTTTACAACCCATCAAAATCATATTTCTATTTATTTCATCATGCATCATTTTCAGTAAATGTTCAACGCCTTGTTGACCACCTGCGCTCAAAGAAAACAGAAACATTTTACCGAAACTACAAGCTTTTGCGCCAGCTGCCAATGCTTTGAGAACATGTGTTCCTCTCCTGACACCTCCATCAAGTATTATCTCTAGCTTATCGCCAACTGCATCTGAGATAGCTTTTATTTGATCAAAAGGAGAACGCGAACCATCTAATTGTCTTCCTCCATGGTTAGACACCATTATAGCAGTACATCCAATATCAATAGCACGTTTCGCATCCTCTACAGACATAACTCCCTTTAACGCAAATGGCCCATTCCATTTTTTTACACAATACTCAGCATCTTTCCAGTCCATCTTAGGATCATATTGCTCATTAATGTAGTCAATTACTGATTTAGTAATATTAGTTCCTTTATCAGTTTTTTTTACAACATTAGATAATTCAAATTTTTTATTTGTTAAATAACTTAATACCCACGATGGTCTTAATACAAAACTCAGAAGACTGTTTAAAGTAAGTTTAGGGGGTGTTGTAAATCCTGTTCTGTGATCTTTCTCTCTATTTCCTGCAACTAAAGTATCAACAGTGAGACACATACCATCAAAACCTGATCTTTTACATCTATCTAATAAA
Organism: uncultured Pelagibacteraceae bacterium; assembly: GCA_902620265.1. Taxonomy (GTDB): domain Bacteria; phylum Pseudomonadota; class Alphaproteobacteria; order Pelagibacterales; family Pelagibacteraceae; genus Pelagibacter. The sequence continues at coordinate 16,137 of CACNHI010000010.1, forward strand.
TCGTCTGTAATAGATTTATCTTTGTGTACATAAAGCTGAAATAATTTTGGACCACTTGAAATATTTGATATTTCCTCGATTGAATTATTTGCCATTGTTGACATACTGTAAAATGTACCATATTTCTCAGCAGCTCTTGCTGAGGCCTTATCACCGTCTGGGTGATATAATCTTTGCATTGCAGTTGGTGACAGAAAAATAGGTAAATCTATTTTTCTACCGAAAATTGTTGTAGATAAGTCTGGTTTACCTACACTTGCCAAAATATTTGGAATTAAATCACAATCATCAAAAGCACTAGTGTTTCTCTTTAGTGTGACTTCATCGTCAGCACCACCATCTATATAGTGAAAAATAGGTGCGGGAAGTTTTTTTTTTGCTAGTTTTCTAAAATCATTGAAGTTTCTGCAGTCAGAAATATTCATTAAACTCTAAATCTTAGATTTTTTCTACTAAGATCGCTAATTTTAGTGCATCCCATTAGTTTCATATCTCTCTCTAATTCAGCTTTGTATTGACCTAAAGCTCTTTCGACACCAGCTTGTCCAGCAGCTGCTAATGCATATAAATATAATCTTCCACCTGCGCATGCCTTTGCACCAAGTGATAAAGCTTTTAACATATGAGTACCTCTTTGAAATCCACCTTCACAAATTACATCAATTTTATCACCAACAGCATCGACAATTTCTGCCAACTGATCGAACGGAGATCTTGAACCATCAAGTTGTCTCCCTCCGTGATTTGAAACCATTATACCAGTACATCCAATATCGACTGCTTTTTTTGCATCTTCAACACTCATCACTCCTTTAAGTGCAAAATGACCATTCCACTGAGCACATAATTTCTCTGCATCTTTCCAATTCATTGACTGATCTAACATTGTAGAAAAATAATTACCAATAGATGTATTGGTGCTAGTGCCTTCTTTTACATAATCTTGTAAATGGGGTAACTCAAACTTTCCTTTAGTAATATAGTTTATTCCCCACATTGGTTTTGTAGCAAAACTAAACAAGCTTGCTAAAGTTAATTTTGGAGGAGATGTAAAACCAGTTCTAAGGTCCCTTTCTCTATTACCTCCTGTAATTGTATCAACTGTTAAAGCCATAACATCAAACTTTGCTGCTTTAGCACGCTCTAAACAAGAGTCATTTAAACCTCTATCTTTATGAAAATAAAACTGAAACATTTTAGGAGTATCAATCAAAGAGGATATTTCTTCTACACTAACTGTAGCAAGAGCTGATACTCCAAACATAGTATTAAATTTTTTTGCTGCTTTACCTACTGCTCTTTCACCATCATAGTGAAAAAGTCTTTGTAAGGCTGTGGGTGAACAATAAAAAGGTAAATCAATTTTTTTTCCAAAAATCGTAGTTGACAAATCAACATTTTCTACTCCTCTTAAAACATTTGGCACAAGGTCTACATCATTAAAAGCTGATGTATTACGACTGTAAGTAATTTCATCATCTGCAGCACCATCTATGTAATGAAATATTGGGCTGGGAAGTTTTTTTTCTGCCAATTTTCTAAAATCTTGAAAGTTATGACAATCTTTTAATCTCATGGACAAAAATTAAAATTTTTTCATGAAATTAAACATATAACTATTTGCCCCAGGATTGTTTTCCCCAAGACTGGCATTAGAAATATGATTATATGAAAAACCTAATTCAGAGTTTTTAAATAAATCGAATGACAGTTGCACTTCGCTTTTAAACTCAACAAGATGGCCTAAATCTTTACCATCACCTTGCTCATACAATCCAGGTGTGAAGCTTGGTGTAAGATTAAGTTTACCTAAATTATATTCTGCTTGAACACCTGTGTATAAATATGTTGCGGTGTCTCCAGTTACTAAAAGTCCAGTAACAGGCGAAAGTGTTCCTAAAAAAGTATCCTTATATAAATTTTCATTTTGATGCTGAATTCCTACTAGAGTAGATTTTTTTCCATCATCGCTAAAATCAAACATTCCAGTAAAAAAATTATACTCATGAGGATCAATTAATTTATTTACCTCATCGCTTTTAAGTGATGTTGTAAAAAAAATAATAATTAGAACTAAGCAAAAAAAATTTAAATTTTTATTTTTCATAATTTTATAAACTTAATATAACTTATAATCTTTTCTTTAAAACTCCAAATTTGGTCAAAATTATTATTCCACCGACTAAAAACACGAGAATTGGAAGCAACCAAAGGGCAAGATTTTTAGTATTTAACTGAGGATCGTATAATATCCACTCACCATATTGTATTTTAAAAAATGAATATATCTCCTCTTCGCTCATGCCTGATTCAATTTTTTGCTTCACTACTAACTTCATACTTTCAGCAAAGTCAGATTGTGAGTCATAAATGGATTGTCCTTGACAAATTAAACATCTTAAATTTTTATTAATTTTATTTTCTAATTCTTGATCATTAGAAAATGAAGATTTAGAAAAAGCTAATAATAAAAAAATTATATATAATACTATTCTAGTTTTCATTTTTTTATTAGTTCTTTAATTTCATTAAATTTTTTTCTATCAATTGGACCAATAATTTTTTTGATAATTTTTTTTTCTTTATTTAAAATAAAACTTTCCGGAACTCCATATGCTCCAATTTCGATAGAAGCTATTCCATTATTGTCAGTTAATATAGTTAAATATGGATTTTCATATTCATCGAGAAATTTTAATGCATTATCTCTTTTATCCTTATAGTTGATACCAATTATTTTAATAGGTGAATTTTTTTTTAGCTGAACTAAATACGGATGCTCTTCCCTACATGGTAAGCACCATGAGGCCCAAATATTTACAAGATAATAATTGCTTCCTATCAAAATATCGTCAAACGAGGTTTCGCTATTAGTATAAAAGTCATTAAGAATTAGATTTGGAAACTTTTTAATGCTTATATCCTCTGGTGTATAAAAATTTTTTTCTTTTAATCCATAATAAAAAATAAAAAATGTAAATATAAGAAAAATTACAATAGAGTATTTATAATATCTGTTTTTCATTTTTTTTAAAAATATTAATTATTCCCCCTAAAGAAATTATAATTGCCGAAATCCAAATCCATAACATAAAAGGTTTTTCCTGATACCTTACATTCAAGTATTCGTTTTCTTTGACAAGATTGATAACTAAAAATCTATCTTTAAAAATATCTGTCTTAATTGCCGCCTCACTTGTTATTGTCTCTGGTTTATCGTAAATTCGAATTTCTGGTTCTAAAACTAATTCTGTTTTATTTTTCTCCTCAATTTTAAAATAAGCAATTAACTTTAAAAAGTTTGCCTCTGTAGTATTTTCGAGTTTTTGTAATTTTATTATTTTATCAGAGAACTTTATTTCATCACCAACACGCATGTTTGAGGTTATCTCGTTAGAGAAGATGCTATTTAACAATACACTTAAAACTAACAAACTAAAACCAAAATGAGAAATTGTTTGTGAATAATTTTTAAAACCTTTTTTAATTAAATCTTTGATAGTAATAATAAAAAGATAAAAGCTTGCAGCTAATAATATTGTTATATTTAATGCGGTATTTCCAAAAAATTTCGAGACTAGTGTTGATAAAATAATGCTCAAAATAAATATAGTTATCAATTTTAACTTTTTCGAGAAATAGTTATTTTTTATCCACTTTAAATTTGGACCAATCGACATAAAAATTAAAAATGGAATTAAAAAAGGAATTATTAATTTATTGAAAAAAGGTGGACCTACTGAAATCTTTTCATTAGATAAAACTTCCAAAAAAATTGGATATACTGTGCCAATCAAAATAACCGACAAAAAATACATTACAAACCAGTTATTTAGAATTATTGAAGTTTCTTTAGTGTAAAGATTTAAATTTTTATTATTCAATTCAAATTTATCTTCATAAATAAAATAAATAAAAACTGATAAAAAAATCAAGAAAAATAAAAAGAATAATATGTATAATCCTCTTTCCGGATCATTAGCAAAAGTGTGGACTGAATTTAATATTCCAGATCGAACAAGAAAAGTTCCACAAATACCTAGTGTAAAAGTAATAATAGAAAGTATGACTGTCCAAGAATGTAAAATTGATCTTTTTTCTAAAGCTAATACACAATGAACTAGTGCGGTAAGACTTAACCAAGGCATTAGAGAAATATTTTCAACTGGATCCCAAAACCAAAAGCCTCCCCAGCCTAATTCATAGTAAGCCCAAATAGATCCGAGCAAAATACCTAAAGTTAAAAATGTCCAGGATATAAAAACCCACTTTTTTATATCTTTAGCCCACAAATTATTTATATTCCCCTTTATCAATCCAGCTAATGAAGAGGAAAATACTATTGAAGTAGTTACGTATCCTAAATAAAGAACAGGAGGATGAATAGCTAATAATGGATCTTGTAAGATTGGATTCAGACCTAAACCTTCTTTTGGCACAGGATAAATAATATTGAAAGGGTTAGAAGCTTTTAATAAAAAAAATAAAAAACCTAAAATTATTACTTCTTGAAACAATATTGTTAATAATCTTTCATCTGTGGGCCTATTTTTAGAATTCAAGAAGTAAAAGAAGGCAAAAAAAGTTAAAACTAGTAGCCAGAGAAGTAGACTGCCTTCATGATTACCCCATGTGCCTGATATTTTATAAAACAAAGGTTTTGAAATATGTGAGTTATTTAGAACTGTTTCATTACTAAACTCAGAGATAATAAATAAAATTATAAGGCTTGAAAAACTTAGAACAGTAAAAAAAAATTTAAAAAATAGCAATTCAATTAAGTTTTTTTTTAAAAAAAAATTTTTGTTGTTTAAACTTGATATTGAAGTAATAAATATTACTAATGAAATTATTAAACAAAATAAAAGAGCAAAGTTACCTAAGTAATTTAAAATCAATTTACTTTTCTCCTAAACTGGCTTTTACCTCTGGGGGAATATAATTCTCATCATGTTTAGCCAGTATCTTCTCTGCTTTAAAATAATTTTTATCTCTAAGAATACCTTCGGCAACAACACCCTTGCCTTCTTGAAATAGATTTGGAACTATACCCGAATAAGTAACATTAATTTCATTTTTAAAATCAGTAATGATAAAGTTTATTTTATCAGAGTTAATTTTAATAGATTGATCTTTTACCATTCCACCTAGTCTAATTTTCTCTGTTGTTGTTTCATTTAAATTTTTGACTTCTGTTGGAGATAGAAAATAAACAACATTTTCTTCTAATGCTTTTAAAACCAAAAAAATAGTTAATATTAATGTCGCAATAGAAAGAAATAGAAATAAAGCTCTTAACTTAACTTTTTTGTTATACATATTCAAAAGTTAAATTTTAGAAAATATCTCTGTTGCTATTATTTCTTTGTAAATTTTTTGTTTTTTAGCTTCTTTTACTTGTTCAGAGTTTAATTCACCAAATTTAACGTTAAATTTATTTTGCTCTTTTGTAAGTTGTGATTTTGTTATTATGTAAAGTCCAAGAAAACAAACTAGCGTGAACAAGAATGACGATAGAACGTAATAACCATAACCGTTCATATAAAAAAATTCTGAAATCATAATCTGTCTAAGCCTTTATTTTTAATTTTTATCAATTCTGTATTATATTTCATTAAAAAAATTAGCAACGAAAATAGGGCAAATGCCGCAGTCATTATGCCCAAAGGTATTAGCATTGTAGTATGTATAGTAGTTTTAGAGAATATATTTACAGATGATGGTTGATGCAAAGTTGACCACCAATCAACTGAAAACTTTATAATTGGGATATTTATAAATCCTAAAATTGCTATAAATGAAGTTATTTTAGTTACATAATCTTTATTCTCAAAAATCCTCCATGCTAATAGGTACATCAAATAAAAGATGCATAATATTAACATTGAAGTTATTCTGGCATCCCAGGCCCACCAAGTTCCCCAGGTTGGTTTGCCCCAGATCGATCCGGTAACTAAAGCTACCAAGCTAAAGACAAATCCGGAAGGGGCTAAACTTTTTGCAATTAAAAAAAATACTTTATTCTTAAAAATAATTACCATAATCGATAGAGTTGCCATTAAAGAAAATATGCCAAGTGAAATCCATGCTGATGGAACATGGACGTACATTATTCTAACAGAGTCACCTTGGAGATAATCTTCAGGAGATAGTATCAAAGCTTCAAATAAACCAAGCATCAGGACAATTAAAAATAAATACAAAACAATCTTTTGGCTTTTCCGTACTAAGCTAAATTGATAGTTTTTTATAAAATTCATTTTTGTATTTATATTTGAAATTTTTATTTTTCAAAGTGAGATAAAGGGTCTTCTGATCAAGAATGTGAGGGAGATAATCTTAAGGGAAACGTTAACACTCTTGATCAGAATATACCTTAAATATACTTATTTTGTGTGACCAACATTTGTACCAATTGTGTTTGAAAAAAGATGTATTAATTAGATTGCTTAAAATAACTAGATCCCCTTTTTCCCGAAAAAATCTCATTTATTAGAGGATGCTTTATTGGTTCTTCTGAATCGTCAAACAACAAATTCTGCTCTGATACATACGCCTCATAAGTAAGATCATCATTTTCAGCGAGTAGATGGTAAAAGGGTTGATCTTTTCTAGGTCTAACGTTTTTTGGAATAGACTGATACCACTCCTCAGAATTATTAAATTTAAAATCAACATCATATATCACTCCTCGAAAATCAAAGTGCTTGTGTTTAACTACGTCACCTATTGAAAATTTTGCTTTTTGAATTGTCATACTAATAAATATGGGTATTTAAATAATAAAATCAATAAAAAAAATATTATTAATTTTTAAATCTGTTAATATCTTGATGTGAATAAATCCTTTTACAAATTTGTCACAGATTTTGGCCCTTTATTAGTATTCTTTACATTTTATTACAAAAATGGAAAAAATTTAGAAATTGCAATCCCTCCTTTTATTTTGGCAACATTAATTGCCTTAGCTATTGTTTGGAGAATAGAGAAAAAAGTTCCGATGGTGCCTTTGCTTGGCGGAATTCTGATTACGCTTTTTGGTGGATTAACAATATATTTTAAAAATCCAATTTTCATATATATGAAACCAACAATAATAAATATTTTATTTGCTCTTGGATTAATTTTTGGAAAATTTTTTACCCAAGAACCAGTTCTTAAAAAACTTTTAGGAAATGCTTTGAAACTCCAAGATGATGGATGGAAGATTTTAAATAAAAGATGGGCATTATTTTTCATTGGTTTGGCGATTTTAAATGAAATTATATGGAGGACTCAATCGGAGGAGTTTTGGGTAAATTTTAAAGTCTGGGGTATGCTTCCAATAACTTTTATTTTCACGGCTTTTCAATTCAATATAATAAATAAGTATAAAATAGATGAATAGAAATTTAAAATTAGTTGTTAATAATACATTTAAAAAAGAGAAGAATTATTTTTTTGAAAAAGATGAACTTAAATCAATTCTAAATTTATATGCAAAAATGGTTTCAAATGGATCCTGGAAAGACTATGGCTTGGCTATTTCCAGCAAAAAAGTTACATTTAGTGTTTTTAAGAATGCGGCCGAAAATGCTGTCTATAAAATTTGTAAAACTTTTAAACCAATAAATCAAAACTTGAAATACTCAATAACAGATTCAAATGGCAAGATTATAAATAACTCTGCGAGTCTAGAAAATCTTATTTTGAAAACAAAGTGGAAAAAAATTAAATAATAAATTTATCTTCTTTGGCCGAACAATCTCAATAACATTATAAATAAATTTATAAAATCTAAGTAAAGAGTTAATGCACCCATTACAGCTTTTTTGCCTATAATTTCTCCACTGTCAGATGCTGAATACATGTTTTTTATTTTTTGTGTGTCGTAAGCAGTTAATCCTACAAATATTAATACACCTAAAATAGATACTATGAAGTACATCATGGCTGACTTAAGAAAAATATTTACCAATGATGCAATTATTATTCCAATTAAACCCATCATTAAAAAAGAACCTAGCTTTGTTAAATCTCTTTTAGTTGTGTATCCATAAATACTCATCGCACCGAAGGTTGCAGAAGTTATAAAGAAAACTCTCGCAACACTCACACCTGTATAAACAAGCAATATCCAGGATAAAGATAATCCCATCAATGCCGCAAAAATCCAAAACACTGTTTGGGCTTTTGCTGAGCTCATTTTATTTATACCAAAGCTCATGTAAAACACTACTCCAAGAGGAGCCAACATAACCACCCACTTAAGTCCTGAAAAAAATAAAGCTTCACCCACTGGCGTAAATCCAGTGATAGCTCCATTTGAACCTGTCTCTACTGAAAGTTTAAAAGATAATAGTGCTATAATACCCGTTAACAAAACACCAGTTGCCATATAGTTGTAAATTTTGAGCATGTAAGATCTTAGCCCAGCGTCCCAAACAACTGTTTTTTTTGCAGCTGTTGCTTGAAAAATGTTTTGTCTATTAAAGTTCATATGAATGTATATATAGTAATTTTTTAAAATATTTTCAAGAAGTCTTAATAGTAATGAACTATAAAAAACTAGGTAATACTGACTTAAAAGTTAGCACAATATGTCTCGGCACGATGACTTGGGGTGAGCAAAATTCACAAGATGAGGGATTCCAACAAATGGACTATGCAATAGATCAGGGAGTAAATTTTTGGGACACAGCAGAATTATACTCAATACCTCCCAAAGAAGAAACTTTTGGGCACACTGAAATTATTATAGGCAACTGGTTTAAAAAATCTAAAAAAAGAAAAGATGTAGTTTTAGCTACTAAGGTTTGTGGTCCGATGAGATCTTATGTAAGAGGTGGAGGAAACCAATATGGAAAAAAAAATTTAACAGAAGCAATTGAAGGAAGTCTAAAAAGACTTCAAACTGATTACATAGACTTATATCAATTACACTGGCCTGAGAGAAATACTAATATGTTTGGTAGACTTGGTTATGAACACACTGAAGATGAAAATTGGAATAAATTTGAGGAAATTCTAGAAAATTTACAAAAATTTATTCAAGATGGAAAAATAAGATACATCGGTTTGTCAAATGAAACCCCTTGGGGCGTAAATAGATTTCTTGAAATATCGAAAGAAAAAAAACTTCCTAGAATGATGTCAATTCAGAACCCTTACAATCTGCTAAATAGATCATACGAAGTCGGGTTAGCTGAAATTTCTGTAAGAAATAAAATAGGACTTTTAGCTTATTCTCCACTAGCGATAGGTCATTTAACAGGAAAATATAGAAATAATAAAAAACCAAAAAAATCTAGACTTGACCATGATGATAATTTTTGGACACGATATAATAAACCAAATCGCGAAAATGCTGTTGAAGAATACTACCAAATTTCCAAAACTTATAATTTGGATATGGCCCAAATGTCACTTAAATTTTGTGAGATACAACCTTTTGTAACCAGCGTAATAATTGGAGCTACGACTATGCAGCAGTTGAAAACTAACATAGAAAGTGTAAATGTTAATCTTACTGATGAAATTTTAAAAAGTATAAACAATGTTCAAAAATTATATCCAAATCCATGTCCATAATTAAAAAAACTATTTTAGGTGCAATCTTAATATTATTTCCTTCCGGCTTGATCGCCGAAGAAGTAAAAAAAGTTGGAAAATTTAAAGACTGGGAAACTATGGTTTTAAAAAAATCTGATGGTATTGTTTGCTTTGCACAATCAAAACCTGTCCTCCAGTCACCTAAAACAAATAAGAGAGATTCGAGATTATTTGTTTCTTTTAGACCTAATGAGAAAATTGTTGATGAAATTAGTCTTACTGC
>CACNHI010000011.1 GCA_902620265.1 uncultured Pelagibacteraceae bacterium
TTTATGTAATATTAAAAAAATTAAAATTGAGGTTTTTTCTAAAGATTGGTATTGGTTCGCTTTAATTGGATTTGTCAATCTTGTAATTCCATTTTTTTTTATATCGTATGGAATTAAAGCTGTTCAAAGTAATTTGGCTGCTATATTGATGTCGAGCACTCCGTTAACTTCTACGATTTTAGGTCATTATTTTACAAAGAACGAAAAATTTAATTTAATTAAAACAATTGGAGTTTTAATTGGTTTTTCAGGAATTGTTTATTTATTTTCAGATAATATTTTAATAAATGAAAATAATTTTTATTCAGCGCTTTTAATTCTACTAGGTGCAACTGGCTATGTTGTGGGAGGTGTTCTTACTTTAAAGATAAGTAATAAAAGAAATGAAAACGTAACAACATCCATATGTATTTGGGCATCAATAATTTTATTACCTTTAACTATGATTTTTGAGCAGCCATGGAACAGTACTCCAAACACATTATCCATTATATCAGTTGTTTATCTTGGTTTAGTGTCGACTGGTCTTGCTTGGCTATTAAGATTTTCTATTTTAAAGAAAAATGGATTAATTTTTCAATCTCAGGTGTCTTTTTTAATACCGATTTTTGGAATAATTTTAGGATATATTTTTTTAAAAGAGTTAATCACTCCTAAAATTATTGTTTCAGTAGTATTAGTTCTTGTTGGAATTTATTTAGCAAAAAAATCAAATGATTAAATAAATTTTATTTTAGTTCAGACAAAGCAGCAATATGCTTTGGATTAGTTTCACAGCACCCACCTAATATAGTTGCACCATTATTGATAAAATTTTTAGCCAATTTTTTAAAAATATCGCCTGATACTTCTCTTTTTCCCATAACGGTATTTAAGTTAACTGCATCTTCGTCGAATTTAGCTGAATTAATCTTTCTCACTGGTGATGGCTCATCATCACCCCAAAGATTAACCTTATACCCAAAGGGTAATTTATGAATTTTCAGCTCATTTATTGAATTTTCAGCAATTTCAAGTGACACGCATGATGCAATAATACCAATCCAATTAGAGCTTTTATATTTTTTCATTACCTCATTAATGGTTTCACCCGAAGGTAATTTTCCATTTTTTAGCAAATGGATACCGACAAGAATAGGTTTATTTAATTTATCAATTATTTCAGTGGCTATAGCTATTTCCCTTCCACTCGAAATAACATCTAAATAAAAAACATCTATAAAATCTTTAACACAATTAATTTGTTCATAAAAATTTTGATGAATAATTTCACTTGATCTAGTGTCTTCCCTATAAGTATCTGATTGTGCCGGTATACTTCCCGCTATTATAATTTCTTTTTTTGATTGTTCTTTTGCTTTAAGAGCAAGTTCACAAGCTTTTTTATTGGCAAATTCAAACAAATCATTAACTTTATTTTGCTCCATTCTAATTCTTCTACTTGAGAAATTTGTAGTGGTAATTAGTTCTGCACCTGCCTCTATATAATCTAAATGTATATCAACCACAGATTGATGATATTTCTCATCTAATATTGCACTTGTTGACCAAAGAGTTCCTTTTGAAACAAGACCGCGTGCGTGTAACTCTTGCCCCATACCGCCATCTAAAATTCTCAATTTTTTAAAAAAATCTTTATTCATAAAATTTCACGTGAAACCATAATAAAACCTTTAATTGAATATTTCATGATTTTTAATTCTTGAATCAATTTCAAGTTGAAAATATTTTGTTACATTTACATTGCAATTAAAAATTGTTTTAATTGATTTATAAAAAATGGAGGAAAAATGAGTGCAGAAGCAATGAAAGTGTCTTCGGTTCTAGATACCTCTCATCTAAAGGTTAAATTTCCATTTAAAGCAAAGTATGGAAACTACATTAACGGTAAATTTGTAGAACCTCTATCTGGTAAATATTTTGACAATGTAAGCCCGATATCTAATGAGAAGATCTGTTCAGTTGCACGTTCAAACGAAAAAGATGTGGAAGCTGCATTAGACGCGGCACACGCAGCTTTTCCTGAATGGGGAAAGACAGACATAACAACGAGATCAAACATTCTTTATAAGATAGCTGATGTTTTAGAGAAAAATCTAAATCTTCTAGCTACTGCTGAATGTTTAGATAATGGTAAACCGATCAGAGAGTGTATGGCGGCTGATCTTCCATTAGTAGTAGACCACTGGAGATATTTTGCTGGAGTAATCAGAGCAGAAGAAGGATCAATTGCAGAAATTAGTAACTCTCAATACTCGTACAATATACCTGAACCACTAGGAGTGGTTGGACAGATAGTTCCATGGAATTTCCCATTACTAATGGCAACATGGAAACTAGCGCCAGCTCTTGCTGCAGGTAACTGTTCAGTTTTAAAACCAGCTGAGCAAACACCAGCTTCAATTATGGTAATGATGGAACTTATTGGGGATTTATTACCAAAAGGAGTTGTAAACATTGTAAGTGGATTTGGATTAGAGGCAGGTAAACCTTTAGCTTCATCTAAAAGAGTTGCAAAAGTTGCATTTACTGGTGAAACAACAACTGGAAGATTGATTATGCAGTATGCTGCACAAAATATAATTCCAATTACTTTGGAATTAGGCGGCAAATCTCCAAACATTTTCTTTGAGGATATCATGGATAAAGATGATGACTTCTTTGACAAATGTATTGAAGGTTTTGTTATGTTCAATCTTAATCAAGGTGAAGTTTGTACTTGTCCAAGTAGAGCTTTAATTCAAGAGTCTATTTATGATAAATTCATGGAAAGAGCTATTGCGAGAACTAAAGCAGTTGTTCAAGATAACCCTTTAAAAATGGAGACAATGATTGGTGCTCAAGCTTCCGTAGAACAAATGGAGAAGATTAAATCTTATCTTGATCTCGGAAAAAAAGAGGGTGCTAAAGTCTTAACTGGTGGAAGTGTTGCTAAACTAAATAGTGGCTTAGAAAAAGGAAACTATATCCAGCCAACTATTTTTGAGGCCAAAAACAACATGAGAATATCTCAAGAAGAGATTTTCGGACCTGTTGTATCTGTTATTAAATTTAAAGATGAAGCAGAAGCATTAAAAATTGCTAATGATACTCTTTATGGTTTAGGAGCAGCTGTTTGGACTAGAAACGGTAATATCGCTTACAGAATGGGTAGAGCAATTCAAGCAGGAATAGTATGGACTAATTGTTATCATGCTTATCCAGCTCACTCACCATTTGGTGGATATAAACAATCAGGAGTTGGAAGAGAGACTCATAAGATGATGCTTAATCATTACAGACAGAATAAGAACTTACATGTCTCTTATGCTGAGAAAAAATTAGGCTTCTTTTAAACAAACAATATATAATGGCCCATGATTCGATATCATGGGCCGTAATTTAAAAATGAAAGTATCAGCAACACACTCTGCATTGAATCTTCTATCAGAACTTCAGGAAAAATATGGTAAAAAATTAATGTTTCACCAGTCTGGCGGTTGTTGCGATGGAAGTGCTCCTATGTGTTTTCAAGAAGGTGAATTTCCACTTGGTGATAATGATATTAAGTTAGGAGAAATAGGTGGAGTTCCTTTTTATATGAATGGCGATCAATATGAAAAATGGAAACACACTGATCTTACTATTGATGCTGTAAAAGGTATTGGCGGTATGTTCTCATTAGATAACGGAACAGGTCGCAGATTTCTGACAAAATCAGAAATCTGCTTAGTCGTTGATAACGACGAAAAAAAATAAATTTTCTTTACTGTCCTGGAGGTTTGTAACCAATCTTGCTTGCTTTAGTTGTTGCTTTTGTAAAATCTATAGCTTCTAACATTGTCATATTTTTTACAGCACCAGATGACTCCACAACTAATTTTATAGCAGCAAAGTCATCAAATGATCCAACTTCAGTAACAACAATAAAATCGTATGAACCTCTAACGATATCCATACTGTGAATTGTTCCACCAACAGCTTTTGTTAATTGTTCTACAACTGCTTTTCTATCACTCGTTGGATCTTTCATAAAACCCTGAAAAGCTTTTTCCGTGTAGTTCCCCATAATATATGCCTTCATACGTTTCTCCTTTTTATATAAATCTAACATAAATAAGAGAAAATTAATAAGTAAAATGTCTCATCAAATTATTACTTAAATATTTATTTTCTTGTTGAAATAAATACACCTGTAGATGCGATTATGAAACCAGCAATATCTATTTTCATCAATTCTTCACCTAAAAATATCCAAGCCATCAATGCTGTAACTACTGGTATTAAAAAAAATAATGATACAGTTTTGCTCGCAGAATTATTTTTTATTAGGTACATCAAAATAGAAAATGCTCCTAAAGATACAAGAAATACTTGATGACTCATTGCTAATAAAAAATCTGTATTCAAATTTATAAAAGGATCTTTAAATATAAAAATAATGATTAATAAATGAAATAAAACTGCACCAACTGCTTGATACATATTATTTACAGATAAAGGAATATTATTGCTTATTTTTTTTTGCCAAATTGTTGATGTTGTAATTGCAATTAAAGCAACAAGTGAAGAAATAACACCTTCGATCGGTAAAGATTTTCCAATATCAAATCCTAGTACCATTACTGCACCCGTGAACCCTAATAAAACTCCTAACCATTGATAAAATGAGACTTTTTCTTTCAAAAAATAACCTGCTAGTAAATTAGTTAAAATTGGCTGCATAGTAACTATAAGTGCGGTTAGACTTGTCGGAAAACCTATAAATATTGAGTAAAAAACTCCACCTAGGTAAAGTCCATGAAACAAAATACCAGTGCCTAAAGAATTAACTAGGTCTTTGCTATTAACTGATATTTTAGTTTTTTTGTAAATTGAATATATAAAAAAACAAATAGCTACTAAGAAAAATCTAAAGCTTAATGCAGAAAATGGATCACTATTTTGAACAATTGGAAGGGTTGTTATAAAAGCAGAAGACCAAAGAAGTATAAACAGAAGAGGGAAAGACTTAGACACTTTATTTTTTACTTATTTATAGATATATTCAAGATTAATAGACCACTAATTAATCATAAATTAAAAATTATGTATAGCAAATTTGGACAATTCATCGATGGAAAATGGCAACAGTCTTCAGACAAACAAACATACGAAGTAATTAATCCTGCAAATGAAGAAATTATTGGTCATGCTTCAAAAGCAACTAAAGAGGATGTAGAAAAAGCTCTTAAGTCTGCTCAAAAAGGATTAGAGATTTGGAAAAATACATCACCATGGGAGAGATCTTACATCATAAGAAAAATCGCTGACAAGATGAGAGAGAAGCAAGATGTTTTAGCAAAATGGATGACACTTGAAATGGGAAAACCACTTGTAGAGGCAAAAGGTGAAGTTAATGGATCAGCTGATATTTTTGAGTGGAATGCAGAGGAGACAAAAAGAATTTATGGTCAAACTGTAGAAAGTAGATTTAAGGGCACAAGAGTACATGTTTATTACCAACCTGTCGGAGTTGTAGCAGCATTATCACCTTGGAATTTTCCTTTAGTCTTATCATCTAGAAAAATTTCAACTGCTTTAGCTGCTGGATGTTCTGTAATAATTAAACCTGATGTTATAACACCAGGTACAGTGATGGAACTAGTAGATATATGCAGAGAGAGTGGTGTTCCGGCTGGTGTTGTAAATTTACTTTCTGGTGATCCTCCAAGTATAGCTTCCCAACTTATATCTTCAGATATTATAAAAAAAATATCAATTACGGGTTCGTCTAGAGTAGGAAAATTAATTCTCAAACAAGCTGCAGATAAAGTTCAAAGAGTAACTATGGAGTTGAGTGGACATTCTCCATTTATAGTTTTTGACGATGCAGATATTAAAAAAGCAGCTGATATGGCTATTGCAGCTAAATTTAGAAATAACGGCCAAGTATGTATATCTCCAAGCAGATTTTACATACAAGAAAATAAAAAAGATGAATTTATAAATTTATTTGTAGAAAAAACAAAAAAATTAAAAATTGGTGATGGTATGGATCCCTCTGTTAATTTAGGACCTTTAACTACCAAGAAAAGATTAAATGAAGTTGAGGAATTAGTAGAAACTACAAAAAAAGAAGGTGCCAAAGTTTTACTTGGTGGAAAAAGACCAAAAGGATTTAATAAAGGATTTTATTATGAACCAACAATCTTTGATAACATAAAAGACGATTATACCATTATGAAAGTAGAACCTTTTGCACCATTAGTTCCTATGTTATCATTTAAAAGTTTTGAAGAAGTTATTGAACGAGCGAACAATCATGAATTAGGCTTATCAAGTTATATTTGTACAAATTCAATGGATAAGGCTCATAGAGCCTCAGAATTAATGGAAGCAGGCACAGTTGCCGTAAATACTCCCTTGGTTGCTTTAGCTGAGGCACCATTTGGTGGTATAAAACAATCAGGTTATGGGAGAGAAGGCGGCTCTATGGCAATTAAGGATTATTTGAATGTAAAGTATACTCATCTTGGGTTGAAAGGATAAATGGGAAAAGTCAAAAAAAAAGAGATTAAAACTGCTGCAAAAGCTTTATCGTCTTGGAAAAAGATGATGCCATTTTACTATGGTGCAGTTTGGGTAATATTACTTTTAATCGTATTTTTAAAATGAAACTAGCGAGAATTGGAAATCCAAGTAAGGAAAAACCAATTATAGTTGATAAAGATGATAATTATAGAGACGTATCTTCTGTTATCAAAGATTTTAATTCAGATAATTTAAATTTCGAGACCTTAGAAAAATTAAATAATATAAAACCTGAAGATTTACCTATATTAGAAAAAAATCAAAGGATTGGCGCTTGTGTTAATAAACCTTCTAAATTTATTGGAATAGGTTTAAATTTCAAAGACCACGCAATAGAACAGAATATGCCTATTCCAAAAGAACCTATAATATTTTCTAAATTTACCAACAGTGTATCTGGACCTAATGACGATATTATAATCCCAAAAAATTCTAATCATACTGACTGGGAAGTTGAATTAGGTTTTGTAATAGGAAAGAAATGTTCTTATGTCAGTGAAAACGATGCGTTAAATTATGTTTTAGGTTTTTTCCTGGTAAACGATGTAAGCGAAAGAAACTTTCAAAAGAATAAAGGCGGCTCGTGGGATAAAGGAAAAGGTTTTGACACTTTTGGTCCTATTGGCCCTTATATATTAACAAAAGATGAAATTTCAGATGTTCACAATTTAAATATGTATTTAGATGTAGATGGAGAAAGAATGCAAACAGGAAATACAAATCAAATGATTTTTAATATAAACCAACTGGTATCTTATATGAGCCACTGCATGACTTTATACCCTGGCGATATATGTTGCACAGGAACACCACCAGGCGTTGGGGAAAATAGAAAACCATCTAAATTTTTATTAGGTGGTGAAACTGTAAAACTTGGAATAGATAACTTAGGAGAACAGACACACAAAGTTGTCAATAACAATGCTTAAAAGAGATTTATATTACGAAGGAATACCAACTAAATCACAAAGAGACGATGTAAGATATCTAGGTGATATACTTGGTAGAGTTATTAGAAAACAAGAAGGACAAAACTTTTTTAATTTAGTTGAAAAAATTAGACTACTTTCAAAAGCAAACGTCAAAAATATTAATAATAAAAAAAGGTTTAAAATAATTATTTCAGAAATAAATAGACTTAGCCCAATTAATATTTTCAAATTATCTAGAGCATTTACACATTTTATGAACTTTGTTAACTTAACAGAGTCATTAGACTCGTCTAGAAAATTAGACGAATTTGAAAATTCTAAAATAAAAGATGAACATAAATATATTTTTATAGAAGAAATATTTGAAAATCTTTTTAAATCTAGAAAAGTTTCAAATAACAAAATTTATAATATTGCAAAAAACTTAAATATTGGAATTGTTTTAACAGCTCATCCAACTGAAGTTAAAAGAAGAACATTAATACAAAAATACCATAACATAACCGAGATTATGGAACAACGCGAACTGCTTAAGCATTATCCATCGAAAGTAAAAATTTTAGATAAAAAACTCTATGATGAATTTACAATTATTTGGAACACTGATGATTTAAAAAGATTTAGACCTAGCCCAACTGATGAAGCTAGATGGGGGCTTGCAGTAATAGAAGACAGCTTATGGGAAACAATTCCAAAAGTTTATAGAAGACTAAATGGAATATTTCTTAAAAATATGGGAAGAAATTTACCTAAAAATTTTAATCCTATTCAGTTTGGTTCTTGGATGGGTGGAGATAGAGATGGAAATCCCAATGTAACCTCCTCAATTACCAAAGAGGTAATCTTATTATCACGATGGGAAGCTGCAAAATTATATGAAAAAGAATTAACAAAGCTAATTAGATCTTTTTCAATGGAAAAATGTTCCAACAAAATCCTTAAAGTCACAGGTAAAACATTCGAGCCATATAGAGTCTTTCTAAGACCTCTTAGGGATAAAATGAGATTAACGCATAGAGCAATAGAAAATCATCTTGTAAGACACAAACCTCTAGATCAAAAAAAACTATTATCCTCAAGAGAAGAAATTTTAAAACCTTTAAGGGTGGTAAGAGACTCTCTTGAAAGTAATCAAAACGAAAATATAGCTAGTGGTGAGCTTTTAGATCTAATGAGAAGAGCTAAATGTTTTGGTATTAATCTTGCTAGACTAGATATCAGACAGGAGTCATCAAGACACTCACAATTACTTTATGAGTTTATCAAAAAGAAGTACAAAGCCGATTATTATAAATGGACAGAAAAGCAAAGAGTAAATTTTTTATCAAAACATCTAAAAACAAATAAAAAAATCATCAAAAACTTCAAATTTCAAAATAGAGAAAATCTTGAAGTTTGGTCTACTTTTAAGATTCTAGCTGATCAACCTGAGGAATGTTTAGGTGCATATATTATTTCAATGACATCATCAGCCTCTGATATTTTAGCAGTTTCTTTTTTACAAAAGGAAGCAAATATAAATAAAAGATTAAGAGTAGTTCCATTGTTTGAAACTTTAGACGACTTAAAAAATGCAAAATCGATTATGGAAAATTTATTTTCCTTAAGCTGGTATAGAAAATTAATAAAGAATAGTCACGAGATTATGATTGGTTACTCAGACTCAAGTAAAGATGCTGGAAAACTTTCTGCAAGCTGGCATCAATATAAACTTCAAGAGGAAATTGTTAAGTTAGGAAAAAAATATAAAATTGATCTTACATTTTTTCATGGCAGAGGAGGTTCTGCTGGAAGAGGAGGTGGTCCAATTCAATCCACTCTTAGATCTCAACCTCCAGGATCCGTAAATGGCAAAATTCGAATTACGGATCAAGGTGAAATGATACAACAAAAATATGGCTATGAACCAATAGCAAAATATAACCTCTGCAGTTATATAGGTGCGGTAATGCAAGCAACACTTAATCCACCACCAAAACCAAAAGATAGATGGAGAAATTTAATTGAGGATATGACACAGATATCGACAAGATCTTACAGAAAAAATATTCGAGAAAATACAGATTTTATTAGATACTTTAAAACTGTAACACCTCATCTTGCACTTGGAAAATTATCGATTGGATCAAGACCGTCTAAAAGAAAAAATGTTGATAATATAAAAGGACTAAGAGCAATTCCTTGGGTTTTTGCTTGGACGCAAATAAGATTGATGTTACCTGCATGGCTTGGAACAGGTGAGGCATTAAAATACTCTTCAGTGAAAAAATTTAAATCTATATTAGTTGATATGGAAAGAAATTGGCCTTTTTTTAATTCAACAATGGATATTTTAGATATGGTGATTTCAAAAGTTGATCCTGAAATTTCAGAGGTTTATGAAGAGGGTTTAGCAGATGTTAAACTTAAAAAAGTTGGTGATAAACTAAGATTGCAATTTGATAATATAAAAAAACTAAATCAATTTATAACTCCAACAGAAATTATAAATCAGAGGAAAAAGTTTAGATCATCAGTTATTGTAAGAAATATTTACACTGAAGTTCTTAATATTTTACAAGCAGTAGTCATGAAAAAATTATCTAAAAAAGGAATACAGAAAAAGCATAGAAAATATTTAGATGATGCAATGATGACTTCTATTGCAGGAATTGCTGCAGCAATGAAAAATTCAGGATAAAATGACAGAAATTTTTATCGCATTTGGTGCTGGATTAATAAGCTTTTTATCTCCATGTGTATTACCGCTAATACCAGGTTATATATCTTATATATCAGGTTCCACTTTAGAGAATTTGTTAAAAAGTAAAAATGTAAATTTATTACCAATAATTTTATTTACCTTAGGTTTTTCAGTTGTCTTTATTATATTTGGTGCTTCAGCAACTTTTTTAGGAAAGATTTTATTAAAAAATTCTTTTCCATTAAGAATAATTGCTGGTTTAATAATTATCATTTTCTCACTTCATATTTTAGGAGTGTTTAATTTTAATTTTCTTAACTACGAAAAAAGATTAGACGCAGAGAAAAACAGTAATGTATTCAGCTCGTTTTTAGTAGGTATGGCTTTTGCATTTGGTTGGACACCTTGTATAGGTCCAATTCTTGGATCTATTTTGATTTTGGCATCAACAACTGAAAGCATTTATGAAGGAATAATGCTTCTTACATTTTATTCCTTAGGATTAGCCATTCCATTCATTTTAGCAGGTTATGCTATTCAAAAGTTTCTTCTTATTTCAAAAAATATTAAGCAAAAAATGAATATTATAACGAAAACTGGAGGTGTCCTCTTATTCCTAACTGGAATATTAATAATAACAAATCAACTTCAAGCTATAGGTTTTTACTTGTTAGAATACATACCTTTTTTAGGAAAAATAGGATAAATTTTAGATACATTTTTTTTAAGTACTTTTTTGTTTCGTATAAAGAATTAAAATTACTCCTATTAAAATTATAAAGCCTCCAAGATAAAGTTCTGTTGTTGGTTTTTCTCCAAGAAGAAGTATTGCAGCTAACAAACCAGTCAAAGGTATTCCCATAGTAACAATGGGCAAAACTTTATATAATGGGTTATTTTTTAATACATAATAAAAACACCCATAGGTGACTGGCTGCATAAAAAATCCTAAATAAAACGCAATAGCCCAGCTATTAAAGTTTGCAGATTTAATATAATTTATCGTATTACCATCAATGATCGATGATAAAAAAATTAATATTGGTCCAGAAAAAATAGCTAACCATGCAACTAGTGTAAGTGGGCTTATTTCTTTACTTAAAGGTTTTACTAATACTTGCCCTAACGCCCAAATAGCAGATCCTAATATTGTAAGAAATATACCTAAAAATTTTCCCTCTAAATTAGGAGAGCCTGTCAGAATGTATACACCAACAAATGCAACTGCTATTCCAATTAAGCTTCTTATTGTAGGTTTTTCTTTAAGCATGAAGTAAGCAAATAAAACTCCAAATGGAACTTCTGTTTGAACCAGTAGTACGGCTGCAGAAGCATCGATCAAATTTAAACCGGTGTAAGTAACGCTATACTGTAAAGTATTTGCAATCAAAGACGCTATAAATATTTGCTTAAGGTATCCTCTTGGAATTGGAAACCACCAAATTAAAATTGATGCTGCAAAAGTAAATCTCAGACCCATCAAAAGTATAGGTGGAAAATGTTCCATTGCTGGTTTAGCAATTACAAAACCAAAACCTAAAAAAATTGGGACTAATGATGCGATTAAGGTATCTTTAAAAGTCAAAGATTAAATTTTCTTTTTAAATGTCTTAATTTACCTTCTGTACTATCAAAATCTAAATAACAACCTTGTAAAAATCTACTTCCTTCATTTGCATCAAATTCTGTTCTACCATGTAATAGTCTATAATTATCCATCATTAAAAGATCTTTTGGTTGCAGCTTGAATTCAATTCTATATTTATCAGAATTGTACATAGCGGATAATTTCTTTCTAGCTTTATAGTACAAATCTAATTCACTTTTTTCTAAAATTGGAACAAAGTCTAATCTTGGACTAAATCTTACCTGTTTTAATTTTTTATTTTCATCTAATTGAATTAATTCAGCCCAATGCTCTAAAACAACATCTTTATCTATAAATTTAAATTTAACCTTTACTTTGGTAAGAATATTATAAAATTCTGGATTTTCTTTTTTTAAATCTTCGGTAACAGTATATCCATCTACTAACGTTGAAAGTCCACCAGAAACTTCATTTATAATACAATGTAATAATTGAATACATGGTACAGGATTTCTATAAGGATTATCTGTATGTGGTGCTAGAGGAAGAGATGTATAAGCTAAATCGTTAGGGCTTGGAATTGATTTAACATTAAAATGTTCGCCAAAATTTGTTCGTCTTACACTTCCAACTTTATTTGCAAATTTTACTAAGAAATTATCCTCGGTTGGTACATCTTGAATAATAACAAATCCATATTTATAAAATGATAATAATAAATCATACATTTCCTGAGTTTCGAAAAGCTCATCAGAATATTTATATTTTTTAAAATCCGTAAAAGATGAATTCCATTTTACTTTTTCTATTCCGTAAATCACTTCATCTTCTTTTGAAAATTCTTCAGCAATCTTTTCAATATTTAGTTTAGAATTAACACCATCATTGAAATCAATCTCTAATAAGTCATTATTAATTCGAGCACTTTTGATTGCAATTTCGACATTTAAGGAGGTTGGATCAAAAAGTCTTTGTTGTGTTTTTTTATCTAAGTATTTTTCGCCATTGGCTCTTTCACGTAACCAAAATGGATGTATCTCTTTTACAGATGAGCCATTTTTGTAGAAAATCTTGTTTTTATTCAGTTCTATTTTCATAGTTTATTCGAGGATTATTTAAAATTTGTCTTTAATCAAGATAAATAAAATAGTAAGTGACTATTTATGTCAGAGATAAATTCAAAGAAAATTAAAGTATTTTCAAGCTTTTTAAACAGCTTAGCTAAGGACTTAACACGACTTTATTATAAGAAGCTTAACAAGCCTTTTAAGGTAAAAAATAAATTTAAAGGCAAAGGTTATGACCCCGTAACATCAGCAGATAAGGCATTTGAAAAATTTATAAGAGCAAAAATACAAAAGAAATTTCCAGATCATCAAATAATCGGCGAAGAATTTGGACATAAAAAGGTCAAAAGTGATTTTGTGTGGATTATAGATCCAATAGATGGAACAAGATCTTTTGTGATAGGAAATCCAACTTGGAGCAACTTAATCTCATTAAATTATAAAGGAGATCCAATTGTTGGTTTAGCAAACTTTCCAAAATTAAAAAAATATTACTACAATGTTTCTAACAAAGCAGCATATGTCGTTGATAATGGAAAAAAATCAAAATTAAGTATCAATAAAAAAGCAACTGTTAAAAATATGAAAGTGTCTGCTGCTTTTCATGGTTATTTATCCTTAAACCAACAAAAAAAAATTCCAAAGATTTTAAAAATGATGCAGTTCCCTTGTTCTGATGCATTAAGTTACGCTCATTTATGTGAAGGAAGATTAGATGTTGTTATTCAATGTATGAATAAAATCTGGGATATTCATCCACTTATTCCAATCATTAAAGCCTCAGGTGGGATTGCCTCAACATGGCGTAATGAAAATGCAAATAAAGCTGGAAACGTTTTGATTTCTGCTAATAAATCAATACATAAAAAAATGTTGAGGCTTTTAAAACCTGCATTAAAATAAATGGTTATGAAAAAGGCTGCCGTAATAATAGTTTGCTATTTTATCTCTATTTTTATTTCAAATTTCGTAGTAGCTCGGGAACTAAATGTGAGATGGTTTGATGGAGTAATTCCTGGTGGTAATATAGCACATGCCACTTTGACGTGCTTACCGAGTAGAGCAGGAGCTGCATTTCCACTTGAAAAAGATAGAACTGAACACCCAGTGGATGTCGCATGGAGTGATGATGGTTTAACAGTTTTTACAGTCAATGAAGATGACCGTAATGATATGAATAGTCATCCTGTAAGTATGAATAAAGTAGCTGTGCCTTTTACAGTTACAACAGATCTAATGAATAGTAAGGGTGAAGATGTAACGTGTGATGCTATTGATGGAGAAAATATTGCTGGAAACGCAGCTGCTAATGGTGGTTCAATGAATACTCAACCAGAAAACATAGTAATAAGAGATGATGGAAAAATATTTTTTATTTTAGATGTAAATGCCGAATTAGGAAAGTTTAATGCTACTACAGCTTTTGATCTTGATGGAATAGCATTTGAACGCAAACTTGATCTTGTAAATCATAATATAGAGAGCATAGCATTTAATAAAGAAGGAACAAAACTTTATGCTCTTGATGCAAGTAGTAACAGTCCGATTTTAACTACTTTTGAATTACCTGGAGCTAACGATATTAGTTCAAAAACTCAAATACATCAAGTGAACCTAAGTAATTATGGTATTAAACCAAGCAATTCAGGAAATGATTTTGCAAGTGACGTAGAATTTAGTGATGATGGTTTTGCAATGTTTGTATTAATTAGAAATGAAACATTTAGTGGAGGCGGCTTACCTAATAGTTTCATTTATCAGTTTCGATTAGATATAAGTTTTGATGTTTCCACTGCAGAAAAAGTTGGGAGATGGAATGTAGAAGGTTTTGGTAATATAACAGACACGACAAATAACACTGGTATACCTGAAGGTTTTAGTTTTTCTCCTGATGGCATGAAGCTATTTATAGTACAATCAAAAGGTGGCGAAGGGGTAGATCAAGTAAATCGTTTTGATTTAGAATGTCCTTATGGAGTGGTAGAGTGTGTGTCTGCAACAACTTCTACCTTTGGAACAACAGTAGAACTTGCAAAGCAAAATATAGGTTTAAATACGACAACTATTTTCAAAAGATTTGAGTGGATTAAAAGAAATAGAGACGAAGAAAACCTAACTGCTCACAATTTAAATTTTAATTATAAAAATACTTTAATAGATACTTTAGCAAATAAATTTGAACCTGTTGCAAGAAAAAATATTGCCTCATTAATTAGCAAGACTAAAAATGAAGACAAAAAATCTAAATGGTCTACTTGGAGTCTTGTAGATGTATATGTAGGTTTATACGGCCAGCATGGAAGTGAAAAACCAAAAGATATTCTGGTAAAAGGAATAACTTTGGGGGCAGATAGAAAATATGGTGATGACAAGTTTTTAGGTTTGGCTGTTAGATATGGAGATAGCAGTAGCGAAATTAAGAATTCTAAACAGGATGTAACCATGGAGTCGCTTACTCTAAATCTTTATGGAATTGCTCCAACCCAACATAATCAATATGTCAACGCAGTTTTAGGTGTAAGTTATTTAAGTATTGATCATATTTATCAATCTAAGTTATCAGGTGAGAGACATGGGGGACAAATTTTTGGAACTTTAAATTATCGAACTAGAAGTAAAGCAGGTAGATTTAATATGACTCCAACTGCAAAACTGACATATGGCATTACTCACTTATCAGAATTTACAGATTATATAAATAATCCAAGTGATCCTGTAGCTAAAAATTTAACTTACAATAATACTGATTTTGCAACCGGTGAATTGGCTGCTGGTTTTCTTTTTGAAATGGACGAGTATGTTACCGATATGGGGACAATTCAACCAATGGGAGGACTAGAAATTCTTTACGACTTAAGTGAGGACATTGATTATAAATATATTTATCACGGTGAAACTAATGTTGTGAAAGATACAATTCGGAAATATTCAAACCAGGATTTAAAATATAATATTGGTTTTGAGGCTATTTATTTAAATGGCTTTACTATTTCTTCGAGTTTTGAAAAAATTATCAGTTGGAATGATAGAAAAGATCCTAACAGATCTAGAGAAAGATTTATATTGAAATTTAGTAGATCAAAAGAAGAGGATGGTGAGTTTGCGTTTAATTACAATCCTGTTAATGCACATGAATCTAGCTTAAGTTATAGTAAAAATATTAATGGTTTTGACTTTTCAATAAATCATAATCAAATTTTTGAAAACTCCCTTAAATATGACACGAATGTAGAGGTTTCAAGCACGTTTTAGTATATTCTTTAAATAAATGAGAATATTAATTCTTCAACATATCAAAATAGAAGATCCTGGTTTCATAAAAGATTTAATGATTAAAGATGGGGCTAATTTGACAACAATAGAATTAGACGAAGGTGAAAAAATTCCAAATGATCTTACAAAATTTGATGCCATGTTTTGTATGGGTGGACCAATGGATACCTGGATGGAAAAGGATTATCCCTGGTTAGTTGAGGAAAAAAAAAGAATAAAAGAATACGTTGTTGATTTAAAAAAACCTTATTTAGGTTTTTGTCTTGGGTGTCAGCTATTAGGCGAGGTAGTTGGAGGAAAAGTAGTAAAATCTAATAATCCTGAGATAGGAATGTTAAGTATCGACTTTTCAAAAAATAAAGATACAGACGCTTTATTCTCTAAATTTCCAAATAAAATCACATCATTGCAATGGCATTCATATGAGGTTCAAGGTTTAGAAGATAATAAAAATGTTACCTTATTAGCATCTTCTCCCGAAACCAAATATCAAATATTTAAATACCAAAATCATGCATATGGAATTCAATTTCATATAGAAGTTAAAGATACAACAGTTAATGAATGGGGCTGTGTACCAGAATATAAATCTGCTTTAGAAGAACAATTAGGAGCAAATGCTTTAGAAAAATTTGATAATGATGCAAAAGTAAATATGAGAGATATGAATAATTACTCTAATATTTTGTATTCGAAATTTAAGAGTGATATTCTTAAAATATAATAGGAGGAAATATGTCAGTATTTAAACTAATCAATGAAACAAAAGCCAAGGGGAAAGTAAAAAAGGTATTCAATGATATTAAAAAGACACGGAATATAAAAAAAATTCCAAATTTTTGGCGAGCAATAGCAAATAATCCTGAAACATTGGAAAGAACCTGGAATAATTTAAAACAAATTATGAGGAAGGGTGCACTTGATCCAGTAACTAAAGAATTAATTTATGTTGCAGTTTCAATTACCAATAGCTGCGAATATTGTATTAGATCTCACACAGCTGCGGCTAAAAAAAAAGGAGCATCAGATCAAATGATTAAAGAGATGATTGATGTTGTCGGTATAGCAAATCAAAATAATAAATTGGTAGAATCTTACCAAGTAGAAGTAGATAAGATTTATAGGTAGATTTAAATTACTACTTCAAAGCCTTCAAAGTTTGGTGCGCCTATATAAAGATCTTTATGTTGTCCAGCATTTTTATGGGCCAGTCTAAAAGCTTCTGACTTTGTCCAATCAATAAAAGCATCTTTAGAGGTCCAAATACTATGAGAAGCGTATAAGGTATGATCTTCATTTTCATTTCCTTTAACTAAATGAAACTTTTTAAAACCATTTACTCCCTGTAAATGTGTATCTCTATTTTTCCAAACATCTTCAAATTGTTTTTCTTTTCCCTTAACAATTTTGAATCTGTTCATTGCTATAAACATAAAAAATTAGGATAAAGTTGATCTTCCACCATCAACACCAATAACTTGTCCTGTAACCCAGGAACTTTCATCAGTTATTAAAAATTTTGCAAGTGATGCACTATCTGCACCTTCACCAACTCTTTTTAGTGGGTGAGCTTTTGCAATACCTTCTGCAAGCACAGCATTCTTTAACATTGGTTCAGCAATTTTTGATTTAGACAAACTTGGTGCAATACAATTTACCCTTACATTCGGTGCAAGCTCGGATGCTAAACTAACAGTTAATCCTTCAACAGCAGCTTTAGCTGATGCAATTATTCCATGATTACTAAAACCTCTTCTAACTGCAACAGTTGAAAATAAAACTACCGATCCTTTACTTTTTTTTAAAGTATCTTGGTATCCTCTAATTACTTCTAATGCAGAGTAACAATTTAATTTCATGCATTGATTAAATTCATCTTCTTTAATCATTCTTAGTGGTTTTAAAACTATTGATCCAACACAATAAGCAATACCTTTTACATCTGGAACATCTGCTTTAACTTTATCAACAAATCCATTTTCAAGAACATCTACAACAGTAAAAGAACAACTCAATTCTTCTGAAAGTTTTTTAACTTCACTTTCATTTCTTGCAACTAAATGAACTTCTTTTCCAGACTCTTTAAGTTGTCTTGATAAACTTGAACCGATCGAACCTGTCGCACCAAAAACTAAATATTTTTCTGACATATATTTTTTTTAAAGCTATATTAACCTTATGAAGTTATTTTTTATACTTGGAAATCAACTATTTCCACCAAAATATCTAGACCGCTTCAAAAATGATCACCTGTTTTTTATGTCAGAAGACTATGAATTATGTACATATGAAAAGCATCATAAGTTAAAAATTCTACTATTTTTGTCAGCTATGAGATCGCATGCAGATCATTTAAAAAAAAATAAATTTAAAGTTGAATATACAAAGATCGACTCAGCAGATTTTAAAAAAGATTATTTGGAAAAAGTAAAGAAAGTTATTAAATCAAAAAAAATTAAAGAGATCACAACATTTGAAATTGAAGACAAATTCTTTGAAAAAAAAGTACAAAATTTCGTAAAAAAAAATGATTTGGTTTGGCATCAAATCAAATCCCCAATGTTTTTAAACTCTAGAGAAGAATTTAATAATTATCTTTCTAAAAACAAAAGACCATTCATGGCAACTTTTTATAAAGGTACAAGACAAAAACTAAATATTCTTATGAAGAAAGATGGAACACCAGAGGGTGGTAAATGGAGTTTTGATGAAGATAATAGAAAAAAACTACCAAAAAATACAAAAATACCAAAATTTCCAAATATAACTGAAACAAAACATACAAAATATTTAAAACCTATTGTTGAGAAAATATTTAAAGATCATCCAGGAAGTACAAAAAATTTTTGGTTTGCAACTGAACACAATGATGTTGTGAAACTTTTAAGTTTTTTTCTTAAAGAAAAATCAAATTTATTTGGTGATTATGAGGATGCAGTTGATCAAGGTAATAATATTTTATTTCATAGTGCTTTAAGCCCTTATATTAATTTAGGACTTATAACTCCTGAATTTATTATTTCTAAAACTTTAGAGTTCCATAAAAAAAATAAAATTAGACTTAATTCTTTAGAGGGTTATGTAAGACAAGTCATTGGCTGGAGAGAATTTATGCGAGGAGTTTATCAAAAGTACAGCGAGGATATGGAGACAAGAAATTTTTTTAAACAAAATCGAAAAATGAAAGATACATGGTACAAAGGAACAACTGGATTGCCACCTTTGGATCACGCAATTAAGAATGCATTAAATCATGGATGGTCACATCACATTGAAAGATTAATGATACTCTCAAATATAATGAACTTGTGTGAGATAAAACCTAAAATTGTTTACAAATGGTTTATGGAAATGTTTGTAGATTCATCTGACTGGGTAATGGTGCCCAATGTTTATGGTATGGGCTTATTCAGCGATGGAGGAATTTTCGCGACTAAACCATATATTTGTGGATCAAGTTATTTTATGAAAATGATGGATTTTAAAAAAGGTGAATGGTGTAACACTATGGATGGTTTATACTGGAGATTTATCAATAGAAATAGATCTTTTTTTTTAAAAAATCCAAGACTTTCAATGATGGTGAGAATATTTGATAAAATGAAACCAGAAAGAAAAAATTTAATTTTAGCGGAAGCTGAAAAATTTATTAATTTTAATACTAATTAATTAAAATTAATTTTTATTAAATATAATTTTATTAAACCAAACAATGATTGAATAATTAATTTTATATTTACTGAGCTTTCTCCTCTTTTACGATTTATAAATATAGATGGTGTTTCTGATATTTTTAAATTATTCATTTTTAATTTTAATAAAATTTCTGATAAAACAATAAATCCATCGCCAATCTTTCCACACTTTGAAACAACAATTTTTAATGCTTTTTTAGAATACATTCTATAACCATTAGTATAATCACTTACACCAACATTAAGTAAAAGCTTTGCAAGAAAATTTGCTAACAAAGAAAACACTCTTCTTTGAATTGACCAATTGTAAATTTTACTTTTATTTAGATATCTACTTGAAACTAATAGATCCAATTTTCTATTTTTAAATATTTTTAAATTTTTTCCAAGTTCCTCCGGTTTATGGGAAAAATCAGCATCCATTTCAACAAAAAATTTGATCTTGTTATCTTTTATTGCTATCTTAAAACCTTCAATAACCGCTGACCCTCTACCTTTTTTATTTTTTCTATATATATAAGTGATTTTTTTATTTTTTTTAAAATAATCATTTAAATTATAATTTTTTGTATCATCAACAATGAAAATTTTTGAGTTTGGATAAAGTTTAATTAATCTATTTGAAAGTTTAAAAATATTTTCTTTTTCATTATAAGTGGGAATTATAATACCTAACATACTATTTTGTTTATTTTTATACTTGAATTATATATATGAATATCAAACACAAATTAAATGAAAAAGAGACTTGAAGGTTATTTATTATATTATCTTCTTATATTGTTAAGCTTTGCTTACTTTTTCTTATTTTTGAAACACGGGGTTGGCAATGACTCTACTATCTCTGAATGGCTTATAAATTACGAAGGAGGATTTACCAAAAGAGGTATTATTGGACAAATAGCAATTGAAATATCTAGATATTTTAATTCTGAGTTAAGATGGGTAATTTTTATATTACAAACTTTTACTATTACATCATATTTCTTGCTTTTATTTTATTTATTAAAAAAACTTCATTATGAAAGAGTAATAATTTTATCAATTTTTACTCCAATTTTTATTTTGTATCCAGTTGCTGAAATTGAAGTTTTGGCACGTAAAGAAATTATAGTATTTTGTTCTTTTCTAATTTATTTTTTAGTCCCAAGAGATAATAAGTTTAAATCAACTAGTTTTATAATTTTTCTTACATTTGCAATGTTAGTCTGGGAACCAATTATAATTTTTTTCCCTCTTATTCTTCTTTTTGAAATAATAGAAAATAATATAGAAAAACTTAACTTCAATTTTATAAAAATAATTTTTTGTTTTATTCCAAGCTTAGTTATCGCACTCATTATATTTTTTAATCCTTTAACGGTTGATGAGCACACGATTATGAAAACAGTTTTAAAAAATGAATTTGGAGAAAATTGCTATATGTCATGTCATCGACTAATAACTGTTCCAATTGAGGGAAATTTCAAAGAGGTGTATAACAAATACTCATTTGAGGTTTTTTTTAGATATTCATTAATTATACTTATTGGCTTTTTTCCTTTGCTAGTATTATTAAATAGTTCTTCTCTAAAAAATAAAAATTTATTCATATTTAAAAAATTTAATAAGCCAATTTTTACGTTCTATATAGCACTTTTACCTGTCATATTACTGTTTGCTGCTGGTTACGACTGGGGAAGGTGGGTGAATATTTCCTACGTAATGTTGGCTTTAATTTATTATAAATTACTCTCAAATAATTACTTAATTTTAAATTTTGAAAAATTAAAAAAACATTTTCTTTATAAAATAAAAGGAAAAGCATTTATATTTTTATTTGTCATATATTGTTTTGGTTGGAACCCCAAGACTGTTATATCAGGAGATGTCGCATCATTTCCGGGATATAGAATACCCTATAAAGTTTTTAAAATCGTATCAAATTAAAAAAAATTGTATTCAAAAAAGTAAAAAAATTTTAATATTGTTCTTAAATTTATTTTAGTTTAAAATTTGAAAATCTATGTCCATCAAAGTTTTTTTTAATAATTCATGTAGTGTTTGCAGATTAGAAATAAATCACTATAAAAAAATTGCTGATAGTAATTTGGAATGGGTAGATATTACAAATAATGAAGAAGCTTTAAAACTAACATCAAAATCTCAAGAAGAGCTTTTAAGGAGACTTCATGTAATAGACGAGGGTAAGGTGGTAGGTGGAGCTAAAGCATTTATTATAATATGGTCTAAAATCCCAAAATATAACTTTTTAGCTAAAATTTTTTCAATTAAGCCATTATATATTTTATTTCACTACATGTATGAGGTTATTGCATACTTTTTGTTTCTTAAAAATAAAAACCAACTAAAGTGAAAAAACAAAACTTACCAAGTAAAATCTGTCTTGTTTGCAAAAGACCATTTGTTTGGAGAAAGAAATGGAAATTGAATTGGGACAAGGTAAAGTATTGTTCTAAAAAATGTTCTACTAAATAAATTCTTGTACTATTTTTGGTATATAGCTCTTAAAATTAAAAAAACCTTTGTTACAATATTGCCAAGAATATTGGTCTATTTTCCTATACAAAAAATTAATATTCTTTAAGTTATTTGTGTTTAAGTAATCAAGATTTTCACCAATAGAAGGGTATAAGGCCAGTAAATTTTCTTTGATATTTTTTAAATCTTGAATGTTAATAATTTCGCAATTAAAAGATTTACTTTTTAAGATTTGAATTTGATCATTTATCAGAGATTTCTTGAATATTAAAACTTTTTCATCTAACTTTATTTGTCTTGTTTCATTTCCATTAAATATAAAAAAAATTTTTTTAAAATTTTGATCTTTAAAATCTGTTTGATCAAAAGACAGATTATTTTCAAATATTAATAAATTCTGATTATTTGATAAATTAGCGCTCAGAAAGCTATTATTAACAATTGAATAATTCCTATCATCTGTCACCGGGACAGGATTTTCATTAAGTTTTATGTTGCTAAATCTATTGTTAGTAAATTTTTTTATATTCCATTCTGATGCAGCATAATTTTTACCTTTAGTTTGAATACCAGCTACCCATCTCCATCCCAGAGTATTTGAAGCACTATCACCGTCAAAAAGATACTTCATAAAAAATCCAGCACCTAATTGCCAAGGTAAACCAAGAGTAAAAATCCAAATACTTGCGAACCACATTCTTGCATGATTATGAAGATAATTATGATTTTTTAATTCATTTACCCAAGTGTTAAAACATTCAATGTTTGTTTTACCCTCAATTGCATTTAAATATTCTTTGTTATCCTTAAACTCTATCTTTAGTTTGTTAAAATCAATTATGTAATCCATCCATACATTTGGTCTAAGCTCAAGCCATCCTTTCCAATAAGTACGCCATAAAACTTCTTGAATAAATTTTTCAATTTTTGGTAATGAATATTTTTTCAAGGATAGTTTCATTACTTCTTGTTCAGTTAAAATACCGTGAGTTATGTATGGTGATAGACAAGAAATATTTGTTCTTTTATTTGGACCAAAATCAAAATTTCTAAGTTTAGAATACTCAACTAGGTTATTATCAATAAAGTTTTTTAATTTTTTTACTGCAAATTCTTTTCTTGGTTCGAACATTTATAATTGCGCTTTTAGAAATTATTAATTTCCCTTTTTTCTAGGATCTTTAAGACTTCGAAGCACTCCAGCTAGTCCAGATAACTTTATACTGATATAAATTATATAAACTAATGTTAGACCAAGAGCCATCGTAGAGAAAAATACAAATATTGCAGTTAAAAACTTTTCAGTAAACCAATTCTCAACATCAGAATTAGATAAATATAATATGTTCCAGAATGCTAAAAATATTAGTTCGTAAGTAATTATAACTTTATACATTTCAATTGCTTATATTATCTACAAATCTTTTTGCAATGGGTCCCACAACCAATGAGACGATAATCGCTATAGGCAAACCCACAGACCATGCCTTTAAAAACCTTTTAAAATAGTCGTTATCGTAACCAGTATTAATGAAAGTTATAATTAGTGTCATTAATAGACTCATCCCAAATCCCATTATTAAAATATAAACAAAATTTGAGTATTTTTTTGGAATCACGATGAAGTTTTACCAAATAAATTTACTATTAAAACACCTGATATAATTAATACCATTCCCAAAATAGTATATAGATCTGGCATTTGATTGAATTTAATAATTCCAATAACTATAGTAGCTATAATACACAATCCCGCAAAAGAAGCATAAGTAATACCAACTGGAATTGTTTTCATAACTAGAGACAAAGTATACATACAGCCAACAATTGTTACAGCGGTCATTAAACTTGGTGCTAACAATGTGAAGCCTTGTGCACTTTTTGCAAAACCATTCGCAGCTGTACCTAATGCTACGGCAATAATAAGAATTATATAAGGTAAAATATTACTCATCTAAGAACTATAAATGAAATATCATAAAATAAAAATAAATTATCCATAAGAAGCAAGCTGCCATAGTAACAAAAATAATGGTTACACCTGTTGCTGTTTCATTTTTATATTTTCTATTAACCTTATTTCTCCATTTTAGTGGATACAGAGGAATTGTTAATGCGTAAATGATTAGAAAAATATCAAGTGCTGTAATTATAATTGAGAGAAAAAGTAATTCTTCCATTTATTATCATATGCTTTCTTTTTTAATAATCTCTTTCAATCTCTCAATCATCATTAGTGGTGTTTCCATTGCAGGATATACTTTATGAGCTTCTATATAACTATCAATAGCTTTTTGATAATTTTTCATAGCAGTTTGAACAAGTCCTTGTCCAGATAAAGCACCAAAATGTCTTTTCTCTAATTTCAAAACCATATCTATATCATTTTGCGATAACTCAAGGTTCCCCATTAAATAAAGAACAGTAGCTCTTTTATTCCAAGCTTCAGCCCAATTAGGATCTAATTCGATTGCTTTTGAAAAAACATTATGTGCGCTAGTCAATTCGTTTTGCGCCATATACTCAGAACCTTTTGCTAAAAGATTTGTTAAGCTTTCCTGCGAAGGGTGTGTTGTCCATAATTTCCAAATTTTTCCCTCAATTTTTCTTGCTGACATTGGATTATTTGTTTTTTTTAACTGATTAAATAACTCATCCAATTCCGCAGCAGTTTCATTTTGGGCAAATGTGCCAGAGGAAAATAAAAATATAATAAATATTAAAAATATTTTTTTCACTTATTTTGACAAAGGGGTAGCGCCAGTTTCTAAGCTTATAATTTTTTCATCTTTAAACTTATAAACAGCCATTACTGCTTCAACATTTCCATCATCAAAAGTCACAATTGCGTGGTGTACACCAACTTCATTATTTTCATAAACTATTCTTGACTTATCTTGCTTGATATCACCACTCATAGCCCATTTAATTACATCTGCTTTTCCTAGTGTATTTCCAGATTTATGCATAGTAAATTTAAATTCATCATGCAGAAGTTGATTCATTAATGCTTCATCTTTATTTTTAATAGCATTGCTGTAGTTTTCTAATATAGAC
>CACNHI010000012.1 GCA_902620265.1 uncultured Pelagibacteraceae bacterium
AAGATTACTATGAGTAATATTGAACAAACATTATCGATAATAAAGCCTGATGCTGTTGAAAGAAATCTTGACGACCAAATAAAAAAAATATTTCAAAATAATGGTTTTAAAATAATTAAAGAGAAAAAATTGAAACTTGAAAAGTCAGAAGCAGAACAATTTTATAAAGTTCATGAAACTAAACCGTTCTATAATGATTTATGTAATTATTTGTCATCAGGCACTATAGTCGCAATGGTTTTAGAAAAAGAAAATGCAATTAAGTCTAATAGAGATTTAATGGGTGCTACTGACCCTGCTAAAGCAGAGGAGGGAACATTAAGAAAATTATTTGGTAAATCTATAGATAAAAACTCAGTTCATGGATCCGATAGTCCTGCTACCGCAAAATTAGAAATAGAATTCTTTTTCAAGGATTAAGAAAATATTTTCATTATCGCTTGTGGATATAATTTATGTTCCAGTGACAATACTCTTTTAGCCAACTTTTTTTCGTTATCTTTTTTTAATATTTTAACTTTCTTTTGCAAAATAATTTTACCTGAATCAAGTTTTGAATTTACAAAATGTACTGAACATCCAGTATAATTCTCTTTTTTTTCAAGTACCCTTTTGTGGGTGTTAAGCCCTTTATATTTGGGTAATAATGACGGATGTATATTAATAATTCTTCCCTTAAATCTTTTAATAAAACTACTTGATAATATTTTCATAAACCCAGCCAGACAAATCAACTCAATATTTTTTTCATTTAATATTTTAACGAGTTTACGTTCTGAATTATAAAAAAATTTTTCATTTAATAAAAGTATTTTTATTTTTTTTTCTTTTGCGAATTTTAAACCACTAGCTTTTCTTTTGTTTGAAAAAACTAGATCTATTTTAATTGGCGAAATTTTCTTATGAGAAAAACTTATAAGAGATTTTAAATTTGTTCCTCTACCAGAAATAAAAATTGCTGTGCTAACTTTATTACCACTGTATTTTTTCATTAAATTTAACTGTTGTATTACCTGGCGCAATTTTTCCAATTACATATGGCTGATATTTTTTATCAAATACTTTTTGGATTTTTGAAATGTTAGATGATTTAGCAATTAAGCAAAAACCTACACCACAATTAAATGTTTTTAACATCTCATTATCGCTCACATTTTGTGATTTGATCCATTGAAAAATTTTATTTGGTTTTATTTTTGATAAATTTATATTAGCAACCAAACCTTTTGGCAATATTCTCTTTAAGTTGTCTTCTATTCCACCCCCAGTAATATTTGCACAAGATTTTATCAAATTTAATTCCATCAATTTTAAAACTTCTTTTACATAAATTCTAGTAGGTTTAATGAGTTCGTTTCTTAAATAAATATTTTTTCTTAAATTTATATTTTTTCTTTTTAAGATATATCTTATCAATGAATAACCATTAGAATGAACACCACTCGCAGGAACAGCTAAAACTAAATCATTTTTTTTTACTTTATCTTTTTTTATAACATTTTTTTTATCAACTATCCCAACTGAAAAACCTGCAATATCAAATTTATTTTTTGAGTATGTTCCAGGCATTTCGGCAGTCTCTCCTCCTACTAAAGAGCAATTCGCAATATTACATCCTTTGTTAATTCCAATTAAAATAGATTTTAATTTTTTCAGGTTGATTTTATTTATTGAAATATAATCTAAAAAAATTAGTGGTTTAGCTCCCTGTACTATCAAATCGTTTACACACATAGCAACTAGATCAATTCCAATGGTGTCAAACTTGTCTAAATAATTTGCTATCTCAATTTTTGTTCCTACCCCATCTGTGCTTGCTACTATCTTAGGCTCTTTAAAATATTTTGGTATACTCGTAATTGACCCAAATCCACCTATGTTTTTATTAGTTTTCTTTTTTTTTCCTGTGTTTCTAGAAATAAAATTAACAAATTTGTCAGCCTTAGAGATATTTACGCCACTTTTTTGATATGTAAATTTGTTATTTTTCATTAAAATAAATTATGTCTTTAAAAAAAAAATTAAATTGTTTGAAAAAAACTTATATATTTTTTTTTCTTACAGTTCTATTTATAATTATATCAATATCTAACTTACATTCATCAAATTTTAAAGTAAGTGACATAAAAGTTACCGAACCATTCAATCCAAATTTTAAAAAGGAAACAGTGATAGATAAGGCTATTTTAATAGCATTTAAAAAGCTTTTAAGCATGACTATTTCAAGTGATGAAATGCATAAAATATCAAGGTTTAATGTTGATGAAATTAAAAATTTGATTGACTCATTTAATATTAAAAATGAAGAATTTGTAAATAATACCTATAATGCAACTTTTGAGATAAATTTTAATAAACAAAATACGTTTTTATTTGTCGAAAAAAAAAATATATTTCCCTCGCTTCCTAATAGAAAAGAAGTAATAATATTTCCAATTTTAGTAGATACAACATCTCAAAGTGTAAGTATTTTTAATCAGAATCCATTCTTTGTTAACTGGAATTCAAATGAAGAAGATTTTCATTTATTAAATTATATTTTACCTTCTGAAGATATTGATATTGTAAAGACTTTGAATGACAATGTAAATAATTTAGAGGATTATGATTTTACTAAAATTATTACAAAATATAATATTGATGAGTATATTATTTGTATCATTTATCAGCAAAAAGATAAAATTAAGGTATTTTCGAGAATAAAATTGAATAATAAAATAAAAATTAAAAATGAACTGTTCCTAAATCAAAATACTTCATCAGAACAAACTCTAGAAAATTTAATTAGCAAAATTAAATTACAATATGAGGATGAATGGAAAAAAAACAATAAAATAAATAGGGCATTAAAACTTCCTATTAATTTGGCTATGAGTTCATCTGATTATAAAAAAAATGAGAAATTTGAAAAATTTTTATCATCTTTAGATTTAGTATCAAATTACTCAATTAAAAATTTTAACAATAAATTTGTTAATTATAAAATTATATTTAACGGATCACCTAATCAATTTTTAAATATTGCTAAAAATAATGACTTCTTTATAGATACAAAAAAACAAGTCTGGAAAGTAGACTAGCATATGTCACAAGATGAGCAACAATTAATTGATTTTCAATTTGAAAAAAATTATCAAAAAGATGACTTTTATGTTTCAAAGAGTAATTTTTTTGCATTTTCGTTATTAGATAGTTGGCCAAAATGGGAAAAAAATATAATTAATGTACATGGAGAAAAATACTCTGGAAAATCACATCTTTCGGAAATATTTATAAAAAAAAATAAAGGAATAATTATAAAAGCTAAAAATCTTCATCAAAGTTTTGAAAAAAGTCTTAGATTTCACCAGAACATAGTTTTAGATGATTTAAATGAAGAAGCTAATGAAAATATAATATTTTCACTAATAAATTTTGTAGATCAAAATTCTAAATATTTAATTATAAATTCATTAATTCCTTTTAATAAAATGAGATTTAATCTTAAAGATTTACTTTCTAGAGCAAAAAATTGTTTAGATGCAAAAATAGAAAAACCTGACGATGAGTTAATAAAAGTTTTAATCTCTAAGATTTTATTTGATAAGCAAATCAGAATTAACAAAAAATTGGTTGAATTTGCAGCAAAAAGAGTAAGAAGGTCTTATGGAAAAATATTCGATTTTATATATAAGATTGATGAAATGAGTTTAAAAGAAAAAAAATCTAT
Organism: uncultured Pelagibacteraceae bacterium; assembly: GCA_902620265.1. GTDB lineage: Bacteria > Pseudomonadota > Alphaproteobacteria > Pelagibacterales > Pelagibacteraceae > Pelagibacter. Next base: position 3,710 of record CACNHI010000012.1, read on the forward strand.
AGATCAAAAAACTATCAAAGAGGCTTTAGGAAAATAACTTGAATAAATATAGAACTCATAATTGCGCAGAATTGACAGTTAAAAATAGTGGTGAAAATGTCATTTTATCTGGTTGGGTCCACAAAAAAAGAGATCACGGAAACTTACTTTTTATAGATTTAAGAGATAATTATGGAACAACCCAATGTATTACTGAAAAAAATAAACCTTTTTTCAAAGAATTAGAAAAAATGCAGCTTGAAAGTGTTATTAAAATAAATGGCACTGTAAGCAAAAGAAGTCCAGAAACAATTAATAAAGATCTAAAAACAGGAGAGATTGAAATTATCATAGTGTCATATGAGATTTTAGGAACTTGTAAGGAACTCCCTCTACCAGTGTTTAGCGATCAAGAGTACGCAGAAGAAATAAGACTCAAGTACAGATTTTTAGATCTAAGAAGAAAAAGAATTCACTCTAATATATTATTAAGAGCAAAAGTTATTTCATTTATTAGAGAGGAGATGAATAAAGTTGGATTTATAGAATTTCAAACTCCAATTTTGACCTCATCTAGCCCTGAAGGTGCAAGAGATTTTATTGTTCCTAGCAGGCTAAATCCTGGAAAATTTTATGCTTTACCTCAAGCTCCTCAACAATTTAAACAGTTGATAATGGTATCAGGTTTCGACAAATATTTTCAAATAGCACCTTGTTTTAGAGATGAGGATGCTAGAGCTGATAGAAGTCCAGGAGAATTTTATCAATTAGATTTAGAGATGTCATTTGTTGAACAAGAGGACGTTTTTAATGTTGTAGAGAGTTTGTTAAGTAAAATTTTTAAAAAATTTTCAAAAAAAAAATTTTTAGACGATAAATTTCCAAGAATTTCATATAAGGAATCAATGCTCAAATATGCAACAGATAAACCTGATTTGAGAAATCCTTTGAAAATATATGATCTAACAACTATATTTGAAAGAAGCGATGTTAATTTTGAAATATTTAAAAAACTTGTAAAATCAGGATCAATAGTAAGAGCAATAGTTACTAAAAATACAAAAGATAAGCCGAGAAGTTTTTTCGATAATTTAGATAAATGGGCAAAATTAGAAGGGTCCTCAGGGCTTGCATATTTTACATTTGAAAATAATAAAAAACTTGAGGCTAAAGGTCCAGTAGGAAAATTTTTTTCTTCAGATGCCTTAACTGAGATTATGAAAGTTACAGGTGGAAAAATTGGAGATAGTATATTTTTTTCATGTGGTAAAGAAACAGATGTTTTGCAACTTATGTCATCTGCAAGAGAGAAAATAGCCCAAGAATTGAATTTAATTGATGAAAATTTATTCGCTTTCTGCTGGATAGTAGATTATCCAATGTATGAAACTGATAATATCACAGGGAAAATAAAATTTAGTCACAATCCATTTTCGATGCCTCAAGGAAAAGAGAAAGATTTAAACTTTGAAAATCCTCTAGAAATCAAGGCATATCAATACGATATTGTATGTAATGGTGTAGAATTGTCATCTGGAGCTATTAGAAATCATAAACCTGAATTAATGTATAAACTTTTTGAAATAGCAGGTTATAGTAAAAGTGAAGTCGAAAAAAAATTCAAAGGAATGATTAATGCTTTAAGTTATGGTGCACCTCCTCATGGTGGAATTGCACCTGGTATAGATAGAATTATTATGTTGTTGGCTGAAGAAAAAAATATTCGAGAAGTAACACTTTTTCCTATGAATCAAACTGCCCAAGATTTAATGATGAATGCTCCTTCAGAAATAAGCGAAAAACAATTAAAAGAACTTAATATTATTATAAAAAAAAAATAATTTATTTTTTTCCTTTTAAATTAATTCTTATATCAGATAGATCTACGAGTTTTTTTTTGTAATTATTTCTGACAAATCCTTTACTTGTAATATCTTTGACGATCTTTAAAAATTGATTTTGTTCTTCTCCGTTCTCATTTTCAACATCTTTTGATTTGTCTGGATTATTTCCAATTGACGGAGTATGTGCTAAGTCCTCTCTATTTAAATAAGAAATAGCAAGTTCTCTAAATATATAATCTAATATAGAAGAAGCACTTAATATTCGGTCGTTTCCATAGACTTTTCCTGAGGGTTCAAATTTTGTGTCAACATAAGCGTTTATAAATTCATCAAGTGGCACTCCATACTGAAGTCCTAATGATATAGCTATTGCAAAATTATTCATAAGCGCTTTCACTAGCTCACCCTCTTTACTAGTGTCTATAAATATTTCACCTATTTTACCATCCTCGTATTCACCGGTATGAAGATAAACTTTATGATCGCCTATAGTTGCTTTTTGTATATATCCTTTTCTTCTATCAGGCATACTAAATCTTTTATTAACGACATCATGAATTTGTTTTGCAAAATTATCGTTATTTGTAGTATTAGATTTACTTTTATTTAAATTATTATTAGATAGTTTAGTTGATGAACTATTTTTTTCATTCTTTTCTATATTTGAATTTTTTTCTAAACTTTTAGTTTTTCTATTATCTAATTTGACGTCAATAATTTCAAATTTACCATCTTCCCTCTTCTCTAAATTTGATAATTCCTTTTCGTTAACATCATCCAAGTAATGTGTTACCTTGAAACTACAATTATAATATGTTTCAACTAAAAATTTTGCCATAATTTTTTATTTTATTTGAGTCGTTAGATATTTATGTATATACAAAATCAAAATTTAGTCTAATGTAATTTTTGCAATTTTAAATTGAAAAAAAAAATATTTTTATGTTGACATTTTTTAAACAAATATTCGTTTGGTGGAATCAACAAACTTTGGGTACTAGAATTTATACTTTGTTAAATGGTAAATTTGTTGGAAAAGACGAATTTGGAAACAAATATTATGAAAATAAAAAAAAAAATAAAAGATGGACAATTTATAAAGATGAAATTGATGCTTCTAAAATTTCAAATGTATGGTTTTCATGGATACACTTTACAAAAAACAAAATAGAGTTAAATAAACATGTAAAAAAATATGACTGGCAAAAACCCCATTTACCAAATAAAACTGGGACATCTGAATCATATCACCCCAATAAAAAGAATAATGAAATTAAAAAAAAGTATTCAACTTGGAAAACTTAAAATTATAGTATTTTTTTTTCTATTATTATTAAATAAGAATATATTCTCTGCTGAGCAAATTTATGAAGGTAATTTTATAGAATTGAAGGTTTTAGATAAAATTAGTTCTAAAAACTATAAAATTAAAATTAAAATTGGAGAAGAAAAAAAATTTAAAAATATTTCTATTAAACCATTAAAATGTAAAAATTCTAAATTTGACGACAACCCTGAGATTATTGCTTATTTACAGGTGAAAGATCTAAAAAATATTGGAAATAATGAGGTTTTTGTTTTCAACGGATGGACATTTTCATCTAGCCCCTCAATAAACACATTTGATCATCCAGTTTACGATTTATGGTTAGTTAAGTGTATTAATTAGATAACTTTATCTTTATCAAGCCAAGAAACATTAAAATCAGATTCTAAAAATTTTTTATGACTAAGTAATTTTTTATGCAATTCAATTGTAGTAGTAATTCCTTCAATAACAAATTCATCTAGTGATCTCATCATTCTCTGAATTGCCTCTTGTCTGTTTCTGCCATGACAAATTAATTTGCAAATCATGCTGTCATAAAAAGGCGTAATCTTGTAACCTTGATAAATAGCACCATCAACCCTTGTTCTGAACCCAGATGGTTGGTGGCACATTGTTATTATTCCTGGGGAAGGTTGAAAGTTTTTACTAGCGTCTTCAGCATTAATTCTACATTCTATTGCGTGACCTCTTGGAACAACATCGCTTTGAACAAGAGCTGTATTACCAGTATGTGCAATCCATATTTGCTCTTTAATAATATCAATACCAGTTACCATTTCCGTTACAGGGTGCTCAACTTGAACTCTAGTATTCATCTCTAAAAAATAAAACTTTCCATCCTCATATATAAATTCTACAGTGCCTGCACCTTCATAGCCTATTTTTGATACCATATTTACAGTCTTATTAAATAAATCTTTTCTAAGTTCATTGGTAAGAATTGGACTAGGTGTTTCCTCTATTAATTTTTGATGTCTTCTCTGAATTGAACAGTCTCTTTCGTGGAGATGCACTGTATGATTTTTTCCAGATAAAACTTGGACCTCAATATGTCTAGGATTTTGAAAAAATTTTTCAATATAAACTTCATCATTTGCAAAAAATTTTTTTGCTTCAGACTTCGCAGCTAGAAATAATTCTTCAAATTTACTTTCATCATTTACAATTTTCATTCCCTTTCCACCTCCACCCCCAGAAGCTTTTATAAGAACTGGAAATCCAATTTTTTTACAAATTTTTTTTGCTTCTTCAATATTTGTTACACCTCCATCAGAACCTTCAATTACCGGTAAACCGTTTTCTTTTGCAACTTTTTTAGCTTGTATTTTATCACCCATCATCTTTATCAGTCTCGCAGATGGGCCAATAAATTTTATATTATTTTCCTCTAATATTTTCACAAAATTGTAGTTTTCAGATAAAAAACCATAACCAGGGTGTACCGCTTCCGCATCGGTTAATTCAATAGCTGACATTATTGCAGGAATATTAAGATAACTATTCGCAGGCTGGTGAGGACCAACACACACACTTTCATCAGCTAGTTTTACATGCATACTTTCTCTATCGACATCTGAGTGTATAGCTACAGTTGAAATACCCCATTCTTTACATGCTCTTATAACTCTTACTGCAATTTCGCCTCTATTCGCAATTAGGATTTTTTTAAACATTATTCAACAAGAATTAATATTTGATCATACTCTACAGGCTGACCATCCTCTACAGAAACTTTTTTAACTATACCACTATGTGTCGATGGAACATGGTTCATAGTTTTCATAGCCTCAACTATCATTACTGTATCACCTTTTTTAATTTTTTTACCAACTTCTACAAATGGTTTAGCACCAGGCTCTGGAGCTAAATACGCTGTGCCTATTATTGGACTTTTTACAGAGTTGTAATTTTTATCATCATTATTTTCACTTGTAGATTCTGGTTCTGAAACATCCATTTGCATTCCACTTTTATTTAAAGATTTTTTTAAATCTTCAAGTGCGTCTATAAGTTTTTTAATAGTCTTTTTATCTATTTCCATTTTCGATTAATTCTTGCATTGCTTTTATGGCTAAAACATAACCATTTATTCCTAAACCACATATTATGCCATCCACAACATGACTTATTAAAGATTTTTGTCGAAATTCTTCTCTTTTATAAATATTTGAAATATGTAATTCAATTTTTGGTTTTTTTACAATCTCCAGGGCATCTCTAACAGATACAGAGGAATGTGTAAAACCTGCTGCATTAATTATAATGCCATCAAATTTATTTCGTGAATCTTGAATTTTAGTTACTATTTCACCCTCTAAATTTGATTGATAAAATTCAATTTCTAATTTCTGATTTTTAGCAGTCTCTAAACATTTTTCTTTTAATTGAGAAAAAGTTAATTTACCGTATTGAGTTTCTTCTCTTTCTCCTAATAAATTAATATTTGGTCCATTGATAATTATTATTCTATGTGGCATTAATTATTTATATATTATGAAAAAAATAAACAAAGTAAAAATAAAAATAAATGGTAAAAACTTTGTGATTAAACCCAAAATGACTTTAAAAGATGTAATCGCTAAATACAAAATTCCTACAAAAAAAGTAGCAATTGAGCTCAACAAAAGAATAATTAATAAACGAAGTTTACAAAAAATTAAGATTAAAAATCTGGATAAAATTGAAATTGTTCACTTTATAGGTGGTGGATAAAATGAAAAATAAAGATCATTTAGTAATTTCAAAAAAGAAATTTAAATCTAGACTCATTGTCGGAACTGGAAAATATAAAAATTTTGAAGAATGTGCAAAATGTGTTGATCGTTCAGGCGCTGAAATTGTTACTGTCGCAGTGAGAAGGGTAAACATCGAAAATAAGAAAAAACCTTTACTTATGGATTATATTGATCCAAAAAAAATTACATATTTACCAAATACTGCAGGATGTTTTACATCTGATGACGCATTAAGAACACTTAGATTAGCAAGAGAAATTGGTGGATGGAAACTTGTGAAGTTAGAAGTTTTAGGTGACAAAAAAACACTTTTTCCTGATATGATTGAAACCTTGAAATCTACAGAAGTTCTAACCAAAGAAGGTTTTAAAGTCATGGTATACTGTAATGATGATCCATTGATGGCAAAAAGATTGGAAAATGCTGGCGCAGTATCGATAATGCCTCTTGCTGCTCCAATAGGATCAGGTTTAGGAATATTAAACAAGGTAAATATAAAAATAATAAGGTCTCAAACTAAGCTACCATTGATTATTGATGCTGGACTTGGTCAATCTTCAGATGCAGCTACTGCAATGGAATTAGGATGTGATGGTGTTTTAATAAATACAGCAATTGCAAAAGCAAAAAATCCTATTTTAATGGCTGAAGCTATGAAATTATCAGTCAAAGCTGGTCGCAACTCTTATTTGGCAGGTAGAATTGACCAAACTTTTTATGGAAGAAGATCGACCTCAAATAAAGGAATTATTTAACTTTTTTTTTATAAAATTTTTTCTTTTTAAATTTTCTTTTTTTAAATTTTTTAACTTTTTCTAACTTAATATTTTTTATATTCTCATCTTTAATTTTTTCAAGTTTTGTTAAATTTTCTAAAATATTCAATGTTTTTTTGCTTTTATTTTTATATTCAATTCTATAGTCAGATATTATCATTGAATTATTTATAATAATATTTACTTTAAATTTATTTTTTTTTCAATAAATTTAATATTTTCAATTAAATTTTCTTTTATATAGTCATGTATTTGTTCACATACATATAAATCAATAATTTTGGCCTTATTTTCAATAGCATCTATTTCTAATCTTTTAATAATTTTAAGAGCATGAGTTTCATTTGTTAACGATATCTGCCATTTTACTGAACTCTCTCTTAATCTTTGTCGAGACATTTCAAGCAAACCAAAACTACTTATTCTACCAATTTGGATTCTAGCCCTATCATTTCTGCACTTTTCTTTCAATTTTCGTTCAATTAATCTCCTATTTCCAAAGTTCATCATATCAATGAAGTCTATAATGATTAATCCAGATAGATCTCTTATTTTAATTTGACGAGCTATCTCTTCTGCTGCCTCAAGATTAGTATCTAATGCAGTACTTTCAACATTTTTTTGTTTAATGGATTTTCCTGAGTTAACATCAATAGAAACTAATGCTTCTGTAGGATTGATTACAAGATATCCTCCAGAATTAAGTTTAACCTCTGTTTCAAAGATTTCATTTAGTTTTAATTCAATTTTTTCTTTAATAAATAAAGGTGTTTTATCTCTATATTTTTTAATCTTTTTTACATGACTTGGCATGATTAACTTCATAAAATTTTTAGCTTTTTGATACCCCTCACTTCCATCTATAATTATATTTTGTGTATCTTCATCGTACATATCTCTTAAAGTTCTTTTTATAATTTCACTTTCTTTATGAATTATCGAAGGGGCAATCGAATTCATTGCTGTATCTTTAATTGATTCCCATACTTTTATTAAATTTTGTAAGTCACGGTCTATATCATTTTTTGTCTTATTCGACCCTGCAGTTCTTACTATTATACCCATTTCTTTTGGAATTTTTATTTGATTTAATATAGATCTAATTTTTTTTCTGTCTGCAGGATTAAATATTTTTCTAGATATCCCACCTCCTTTTGGAGTATTTGGCATTAATACAATATATTTTCCAGCTATAGAAATAAACGTGCTTAAAGCAGCACCTTTCATTCCTCTTTCGTCTTTTAAAACTTGAACAAGTATAACTTGATTAGGTTTTATAACTTCTTGAATTTTATATCTTTTAAAGGGATACTTTTTTTCAGAAATATTTCTTTCATGCGATGAGATTTGATCACTTTTTTTTTCATCAGCTTCATCGATGTCGACTTTATTTTCAATAATATTTTTTTCTTCTTCTTTTTCGCTTTCTTTAATCAGTTCTTCTCTTACTTTTTCCTCTTCTAATTTTATTTTATCAAGGTCATTCTGGGGTATTTGATAATAATCAGACTGAATATCATTAAATGATAAAAATCCGTGTCTATCTCTTCCAAAATCAATAAATGCTGCTTGTAGAGAAGGCTCTACTCTACTAACTTTTCCTAAATAAATGTTATTTTTTATTAAAGTACTATTTAAACTTTCGTATTCGTAATCTTCAATGTTACCATTTGATTTAAGTACAACTCTAGTCTCATTAGGATGCGATGCATCAATATATAAATTTTTTTCCATAATATTTTGATTATTTTTTTCATTTTTAACAATTTTATAAATTCTGGTGCCTTAACATTAACAAATTTGATAAATAAATAAAACATAAATGAGCAAATTAATTAAAAAAATTATCATAGCATCAACTGTAAGTTTTTTAGGAATTATTATTATATTAATATCAATATTATGGGCTTTTTCGAATAAATTGCCTGATTATAAATTTTTGAAGAATTATAAAGCACCTGTCTCTAGTAAAGTTTATTCAGGTGATGGAGAATTAGTTAATGATTTTTCGTCCGAAAAAAGAATTTTTGTTCCTTATTCATCTATACCAAAAATAATAATAAATTCATTCTTATCAGCAGAAGATAAAAATTTTTTTAATCATCCAGGTGTTGATGCTAAAGGAGTCATAAGAGCTACCAAAAATAATATATCGAATTTTTTATTATCAAAAAGATTAGAAGGCGCCTCTACAATTACTCAACAAGTAGCTAAAAATTTTTTATTATCAAATGAAGTAACTATTAATAGAAAAATTAAAGAGGCCATATTAGCTTTTAGAATTGAGAGAGCATTGAGCAAAGAAAGAATTTTAGAACTTTATTTAAATGAAATTTATCTAGGCAGTGGTTCTTATGGAATAGCAGCAGCAAGTCTTAGATATTTTGATAAACCAATAACTGATTTAGATTATGTAGAAGCAGCATTGCTTGCAGCTTTGCCTAAAGCACCAAGCAGATATAATCCATACAAAAATAATGATACTGCTAAATTTCGGAGAAATCTTGTTCTAAAAAATCTATTTGAAAACAATTTTATAACTGAAGCACAATATAACTCTTACATTAAAGAGCCAATTAAATTAAAAAAAAGAAAAAAAATTTATCTAGAAGATGCTAGATATTATGTAGAAGATATCAGAAAAAATGTTGTAAAAAAATTTGGTTTTGAAAAAGTCTATAAAAATGGTCTAAATATTAAGACACCTCTAAATCTAAATATTCAGTCAAATTCCACAATGGCTTTAAGGAATGGTTTGATAAATTATGATAGACGTAAAGGTTGGAGAGGGCCACTTGCAAACAAGAAGTACACTATAAATTGGATAGAAGGACTGGAAAAATTTAAACTAGAAAAATCAATTAATTGGGAACTCGCAATCGTAACATCAGTAAATGATTTTAAGATTCAAATTGAAACAAAAAATAAAAATAAAGGTTATATAAGTCAAAAAGACTTATCTTGGATAAAAAAAAGTAATAGTTTTTTAAGTCCTGGGGATGTGATTTATGTAAACAAAAACAAAAAAAAAACTTTTGATTTAAAACAAATACCGGAAGTTAATGGCGCTATTGTTGTAATGGACCCTTATACAGGAAGAGTTTTAGCAATGAGTGGTGGTTTTAGCTTTTTAAAAAGTGAATTTAATAGGGCTTCACAAGCTCTAAGGCAGCCAGGTTCAGCATTCAAACCATTTATTTATGCCCTTGCATTAGAAAATAATTATAAACCATCTTCTTTAGTTCTAGATGCACCTTTAGTTTTAAAACAAGGAGAAGATCTAAAATTATGGAAACCAGAAAATTATGGAAAAAAATTTTATGGACTATCTACTATGAGAACAGGTCTTGAGAAATCAAGAAATTTGATGACTGTCAGAATTGCTCAGGACTTGGGTTTAAAAAAAATAATTAAATTTTCCAAAAAGTTAGGGATTTATGAAAATCCAAATGAACTATTATCAATATCTTTGGGTTCAGCCGAAACTACTTTATTGAAACTTACCTCAGCATACTCATCTTTTATTAACGGAGGAAAATTAGTTAACCCCATTTTAATAGACAGAATACAAGACAGTGAAGGTAAGACTATTCTAAATAATGAAAATAGAAAATGTGATAAGTGTGATCAAATTTCTTATTTAAGTAATAAGTATCCAACAATAAAGGATGACTTTGAAAAAATTTTTTCGCCTGAAACAGCTTATCAAATTACATCAATGCTTGAAGGCGCTGTTCAAAGGGGCACTGGAAAAGGTTTAAGAGATTTAAATTTAGATATTGCTGGAAAAACTGGAACAACAAATAAAAATACAGATACATGGTTTATTGGATATACGTCTAAATTGATAATTGGTGTTTACGTTGGGTTCGATAACCCAAGATCTTTAGGAAAAAAGGAGACCGGCGCAAGAACTGCGATGCCGATATTTAAGGAATTTGTTAAAAATACTGTTAATAAAGAAGACGCAAGACCATTTAAAGTTGCAGAGAATATCACACTCATGGTAATTGACCCAAAAACAGGAAAAAAAGCTTCATTTGGTTCGAAAAAAACAATTATTGAAGTTTTTAAAAAAAAAGATTTACATGAAAATAATAAAAATATGATATTAAATAATAGATTAAATAATAATAATATTTTAAGGTTTTATTAATGAACAATGATTTTGTAAAATATAAACAAGAGATAGAAAAAATTAATCAAAGAATCAAGGAGTTTCTTTGAAAAAAATAATATTTCCTCAATAATAGAAAAAAATAATAAAAAAATATTAGACCCAAATTTTTGGAAAGATAAAAGTTTTGCTCAAAAGACTATAAAAGAAAAAAATTTTTTCGAAGATTTATTAAAATCTTATGAAAAGTCAAAAAAAGAAATTCAAGATTTGTCTGATTTGTTTGATTTAGCTCATAAGGAAAACAATCAGATTTTAATTAAAGATTTAATAAAGACTTGTATAGAATTAAAATTTAAAGCAAAAAAAAACGAGATAAAATGCTTTTTATCAAATGAAAGTGATATTTTAGACTGTTATATTGAAATTCATGCTGGTGCTGGAGGCACGGAAAGTCAAGATTGGGCTGAAATTTTAAAAAGAATGTATTTAAAATGGGCTCAAAACAAAAAGTACAAATCAGTAGTTATTAGTGAACATAAAGGTGATGAAGCAGGTATAAAGTCCACCACACTTCAATTAACTGGAGAATACTTATATGGATGGCTTAAATCAGAATCTGGCATTCACAGGCTTGTAAGAGTATCACCTTTTGACTCTGGAGCACGAAGACACACTAGTTTTGCAAGTGTGTGGGTATATCCAATAATAGATGACAGCATTGAAATTGAGATAAAGGATAAAGATTTAAGAATTGATACTTATAGATCTAGTGGTGCAGGTGGACAACACGTCAATACAACCGATAGCGCAGTAAGAATAACTCATTTACCCACAAAAATTGTTGTTCAATGTCAAAATGAAAGGTCACAGCATAAAAATAAAGAAACTTGCATGAGAATGCTTAAGGCTAGATTGTATGATTTTGAATTAAAAAAAAAGGAAAAGGAGGCTCAAAACTTGGAGAGTGAAAAGACAGATATAGGTTGGGGGCACCAAATTAGGTCTTACATTTTACATCCATATAGACTTGTCAAAGACAATAGGACTAATCATGAAAGCTCTGATCCGGATAAGGTTTTAAATGGAGAAATAGACTCTTTTTTAGAAAGCTCTTTATATAAATAAATGATCAAAAGAATATTTTATATATTATTATTTTTTATTATAGGTTCAATTATTTACCTAAACTTTATAGGTATTAGCACCAGTAAATTAAATAAAAAAATACAAACGGAAATTAGAGATAAATATCCACAAATCAATTTGAAATTAAATGACATTAAAATACTTCTAAATATTTCAAAACTATCTATTGATTTAGAGACTGATTATCCAATTATTTTATTAGAGAACGAGAAAATAAAATTAAAAAAAATTTCAACTACTTATGATCTGAAATCTTTTTTGAAAAGGGAATTTGCAATAAAATATTTATTTATAGATAGTCAAAAAAATCAAATTAAAGAAATTACTAAACTTGCAAGATCTTATAAAGATAGTGCTCAATTATTAATAATTGAAAAAATCGTTAAAACTGGAGAAGTTGAAATTTCTATAAAATTAAATTTTGATCAAAATGGAATATTAAAAGATGATAAATATGAGATTACAGCTGATGTTGAAAATTTATCTATAGATTTTTTTAATAAACAAAAAATTGAAAAAATATCAGGTAATTTAAAATATTCTGAAAATAAAATTCAAATTACAAATCTAGAATCTGAATATAAGGGCTTGGAGCTTCTTTCAAAAAAAATTCTTATAAGTAAAAAAAATCAAAATCATATAGTCGAAGGCACTATTGATAGTAAAGAAAACATAATACCGAAATCAATAACAAATATATTTATTAAAAATGAAAATATAAAAAATATCCATTTATCTTCAAAAAATAATTTTAATTTTAATTTATCAAAAAAATTTAAAATATCAGATTTAAAATTTAATTCTAAGATTAACTTAAAAAAAGCTGAATATGAGGATGAACGAAATATTAAAAAATATTTTCCAAATTATGATAATAAAGTTACTTTTTTAGATCAAACTATAAATATTAATTTTGAAAAGAAAATATTAATAGAGGGTTTTGGTGGTCTTCAAGTCGGAGAAAAATTAGACGATGTTAAATATAATTTTGAAATAAATAAGAAAGATATAAAATTTGATATCAATTTAGATATCAGTGAAATTCCTTTTAAGATAGATCTTATTAATTTCGCAAAGAATGACAATGAAGTTGCAAATTTAAAAATTGTTGGTGGGAAAAAGAACAACAATTTCTTTTTAAATAAAATAATTTTAAAAAAAAATAACGATATAATAAAATTAAATAATATTTATTTTTCTAAAAATTTTCAAATCACAGATTTTCAAACAATTAATTTAAAATACCTAGATATTGATAATAAAAAAAATGACATCTCAATAGTTAAGAGTATAAAAAATAGTTATATTATTGAAGGTAACAGCTTTAATTTAAATAAGATAATAGATCAAATTTTGTTTGATAATACAAATGAAACTAAGATCTTTGATAATAAAGAAAGAATTTTTGATTTAAAATTCAAAAAAAATTTTTTAGACTCAGACCATCATATTTTAAACCTGGAAGGAAACATTAAACTAAATGGTAATGATGTTTATGATATGTCATTAAAATCCTCATTTCCAAATAAAGATACCGTATCAATTACCGTTAAGACAAAAGGTGGACAAAAAGTAACAACTTTTTATTCAGATCAAGCTAAGCCTTTTGTTAAAAAATATAAATTTGTTAAGGGTTTTGAAGGTGGAAAAATTGATTTTTATTCAGTTAAGGAAAATAAAGTTTCTAAATCACAACTAAAGATTTTCGAATTCAGTCTCAAGGAGTTACCTGCGTTAACGAAAATTCTTACACTTGCATCTTTGCAAGGTATTGCGGACATTCTATCAGGAGAGGGGGTAGGGTTTGATGAATTAGAAATGAATTTTACAAGCAAAAAAAACCTTATGGAGATTGATGAAATTTATGCCATTGGACCTGCAATTTCAATTTTAATGGAAGGTTATGTTGAAAAAAATAAAATAATAAGTTTAAGAGGTACTTTAGTACCAGCAACTACAATTAATAAATTTGTTGGATCTATACCAATTCTGGGAGATATTTTAGTTGGAAAAAAAACAGGTGAAGGTGTATTTGGTGTAAGTTTTAAACTGAAGGGTCCACCTAAAAATATAAAAACAACAGTAAACCCAATTAAAACGTTAACACCTAGATTTATAACAAGAACATTAGAAAAAATTAAGAAAACAAACTAGTTTATCTTGATTATCACATGTTTTTTTTTTCCAAGTGATAGTTTTAAGAAATTATGGTTGTTAAAATTTTTTAATGATATCTCTAAATTTTGGTCTTCAATTGTTTGATTATTAATTTTTATACCTTTATTGTTAATTATTCTTCTTACCTCGCTTTTTGAAGCTAGTAGATTTGAAACAATCACAAGATCAATAATTTTCATACCATTTTCTAATTTTTTTTTATCTATTTTGATTGTTGGCAAATCATCCCCAACTAAACCAGATCCAAAAGTTTTTTTAGCCGTTTGCTCTGCTTTTTCAGCAGATGATTTTCCATGTAACATTTCAGTTGCTTCATTTGCTAATAAAATTTTCAATTCATTAATATTATGGTTTTTAATTTCTTCAATTTTTTTTAAACTTAGGTCAGTAAACATTTTGAGAAATTTAATTACATCTCTGTCATCTGTATTTCTCCAAAATTGCCAATAATCATATGGAGACAATAATGATTTGTCTAACCATACTGCTCCACTTTCTGTTTTGCCCATTTTTGCTCCAGAGGCTAAGGTTATTAAGGGAGTTGTTAATCCAAAAGATTGTTTACCAGAGTATCTTTTTATTAGTTCAACCCCATTAACTATATTACCCCACTGATCAGAGCCACCAATCTGCATAATACAATTTTTATTTTTATTTAGTTCTAAAAAATCGTATGCTTGAAGTATCATATAATTAAATTCCATGTAGCTTAAAGACTGTTCGCGATCTAGCCTCAATTTTACACTATCGAAGCTTAACATTTTATTAATTGTAAAATGTTTTCCTATTTCTCTCAAAAATTTAATGTAATTGAGTTTTCCAAGCCATTTGTAATTATTTACAAATATTGGCTTTATTTTTGTGTTACTAGTTTTTAAAAAAATATTAAATACTTTTTTAATGTTTTTAATGTTAGTTTCTATTTCTTTATCTGATAACATTTTTCTAGTTTCTTCTTTACCAGATGGATCGCCAATTCTCGTTGTGCCACCTCCCAACAAAACTATCGGTTGATGTCCATGCTTTTGAAGCATTCTTAAGCACATTATTTGCAAAAGACTACCGACATGTAAACTTTTAGCTGTACAATCAAAACCTATGTAAGCCCTAATAGGTTTTGCTCTCAGAATTTCGTTTAATGCGTCAAAATCAGTGCATTGATTGTAGTATTCTCTTTGTTTGAATTCTGTTAAGAACGATTTGTCCATTTTTTTAAAAAAAGTGTAAAATTAATATACTTGATATTTAAAGTAATTAAAAAATATTTATGAGCAAAAATTTTTATTGTTTAGGTATGATGAGTGGAACGTCAATGGATGGTATTGATGGGTCAATAATATATTCAAATGGTATTGATAATTTTGAGGTAATTGAAAACTTTTATTGCAAATATGACAGTATTTTTAACAATAAACTGTCTGATATTAGAAATAAAATAGTCAATCTTAAAGACTTAAAATATCATGAAAACGAATTAAATAAGCTTGAGAAAGAAATAACTATTTTACATGCAGAATTTGCTAATAAAATATTAAAAAATTCAAATAATGAAATCGATTTGATTGGTTTTCATGGACACACTATTTATCATAATCCAGAAGAAAAAATATCGAAACAATTAGGAGATGGCAGACTTTTATCACAATTGCTGAAAAAAAAAATAGCTTATAATTTTAGAGAAAATGATATTAACAATAGTGGAAATGGTGCTCCTCTAGCACCAATTTATCATTCTGCAATAGCAAAAAAAATTAAAAAAAATAATGTTGTTTTTTTAAACATAGGTGGGATTTCAAATGAAACTTTTATAGATGAAAAATACAAATTTAGCGCCAAAGATTTAGGACCTGGTAATTGTCTTTTAGATTCATGGATAAGGCAAAAAACTAAAAATAAATATGATAAAGATGGTTTTATAGCTAGATCGGGCAAAGTGAATAAAATTTTATTGGACCAATCATTAGACATCTACTTTAACAACGAAATAAATAATAAAAGAAGCTATGATATAAATGATTTCGATATTTCAACATTTAGAGGGTTAACCGTTGAAGATGGTGCTGCAACCATAATTGAGTATACAATTGAAATAATCGCAAATAAAATATCATCAAAAAATATTATTGCTTGTGGTGGCGGTAGGAAAAATAAGTATTTAGTGGAAAGATTAGAGAACAAAATTAAAAAAAAAATAGTAAATATTGATGATTTTAAAATAGATGGTGATTTTGTAGAGTCCCAAGCTTTTGCATACCTTGCTATCAGATCACTTCTAAATTTAGATATTTCATTCCCTTCCACGACTGGGTGTAACAATGATACGACAGGAGGAACAATAATTTGATTATTTAAAAAATAGTTGTTTCTTTTTTTATATACTTGTCTAACGCTTTAGTTAAATCTTTTTCAGACTTTGAAAAAAAATGATTGGCGTCGGATATAGATTGAAAATCTACCTTTATTCCTTTTTGTGCACTTAATCTTTTATCTAGCTCATTTATAAATTCTATAGGCACAAGTTCGTCTTTTTTTCCATATATCATTAAACCTGAAGTGGGACAGGGTGAAAGAAAAGAAAAATCATATACATTTGGTTGAGGTGAAATTGCTATAAAGCGATTTATTTCAGGTCTTCTCATTAATAATTGCATAGCAATTAAAGAACCAAAAGAAAAACCAGATACCCAACATTGAGAATTATCTAAGTTTTCTCTTTCTAACCAATCAAGAGCGGCCGCAGCGTCTGCAAGTTCACCTTGCCCATTGTCAAAATCTCCGTCGCTTCTTCCAACTCCTCTAAAATTTACTCTACAAACGGAAAAATTATTTTCCATAAAAGTATGAAATGTATCAACCACAACTTTATTGTTCATTGTTCCACCATACTGAGGATGTGGTTGAAGCACTAAAGCAATTGGTGATGTATTTTTTTTACTCTTAAAATATTTTGCTTCTAGTCTGCCCGCTGGTCCCGGAATAAATATTTCTAAAATTTTACTATCCATAAATGTTAATGCGAACTATTCTCACAAAAAAACTTTGTTTAACACATACCGATGACAATTTGCGAGTCTTTTTAATTTTTGTAATACTTGACTATTTTAGTCGGGTATATATATAACCCGCATAATTATTGATATTATGAAGCTAAATACTAAATCTAGATATGCAGTTATGGCTTTGGCAGACATGTCAAAGTTTCCAATAAATAATCCTGTAAGTTTGAGAGATATTTCATTGAGACAAAGTATTTCATTGCTCTACTTAGAACAAATTTTTTTAAAATTAAAAAAAAATGAAATTGTTAAAAGTGTTCGTGGATCAAATGGCGGATATGTTTTAAAAAGAAATCCAAAAAATATTAAGTTATCTGAAATATTCCAGGCTGTAGACCAAAAAGTAAAGACAGTTGGATGTAAAAAAGATTCAAAAAAAGGATGTAACGGAAAATCAGTAAAATGCATTACGCATGAGTTATGGGATGAACTTGATATATATATAAACAATTTTTTTGAAAATAAAAATCTTAGTGATCTTTTAATGACTAAAGAGAGGAAAAACTAATGGGCGAAAAAAATTTAGATATTATTAAAGATTACAAGTACGGTTTTTCTACTGATATTGAAAATATAAAAGCACCAAAAGGTCTAAATGAAGAAGTAATCAAATTTATTTCAAATATAAAAAAGGAACCAAAATGGTTATTAGATTGGAGGCTTCAAGCTTACAAAAGATTAAAAGTTTTAAAAGAACCTGATTGGCAAAAACCTAAATATCCAAAAATAAATTATCAAGATTTGTATTATTATTCTGCACCAAAAAACTTTAATGAAAAGCCAAAAAAATTAGAAGACTTAGACCCTAAATTATTAGAAACTTACAAAAAACTGGGTATACCACTTGATGAACAAAAAAGACTTAATGGTATTGCTGTAGATGCAGTATTTGACTCAGTATCAGTAGCAACAACATTCAAAGATACTTTAACTAAACATGGAATTATTTTTTGTTCAATATCTGAGGCTGTTCAAAAACATCCAGACCTAGTTAAAAAATATTTAGGCACTGTGATTCCGATAACAGATCATTATTTTGCTACCTTGAATTCAGCAGTATTTACTGATGGTTCATTTGTTTACATCCCAGAGGGTGTTAGGTGTCCAATGGAATTATCTACTTATTTTAGAATTAATGCGTCAGATACTGGACAGTTTGAAAGAACTTTAATTATTGCAGATAAAGGAAGTTATGTAAGTTATTTAGAAGGGTGTACAGCTCCCATGAGAGACGAAAATCAACTTCATGCTGCAAACGTTGAACTAATTGCATTAGACGATGCAGAAATAAAATATTCCACAGTCCAAAATTGGTACCCAGGAGATAAAGATGGGAAAGGTGGTATTTACAATTTTGTAACGAAAAGAGGATTGTGCAAAGGAAATAATTCAAAAATATCTTGGACACAAGTTGAAACTGGATCAGCTATAACTTGGAAATATCCAAGTTGCATACTTAAAGGAGATAACTCAATTGGTGAGTTTTACTCGATCGCTATAACAAATAACCATCAAAAAGCAGATACTGGCACAAAGATGATTCACTTAGGAAAAAATACAAAAAGCAAAATTATATCTAAAGGAATTAGCGCAGGTTTATCAGATATGACTTATAGAGGTTTGGTTGATATATCTCCCAACGCTGAAAATTCAAACAACTATACTCAGTGTGACTCTCTTTTAATGGGAAATAAATGTGGAGCCCACACAATACCATATATTAAAAATAAAAATTCTAATTCGAATATCGCTCATGAGGCAACAACATCAAAGATTAGTGAAGACCAGCTGCATTATTGTCAACAGAGAGGCTTGAGTCAAGAAGAAGCTGTTGGATTAATAGTAAACGGATTTTGTAAGGAAGTTCTTCAACAATTACCAATGGAATTTGCTGTAGAAGCCCAAAAACTAGTTGGTATCAGTCTAGAAGGAAGTGTAGGGTAATGTTAAAAATTAACAATTTAAAAGCAAATGTTGATAATAAGTCTATTTTAAACGGTTTTAATTTGGAAA
>CACNHI010000013.1 GCA_902620265.1 uncultured Pelagibacteraceae bacterium
AAAAAATCTATAAGTAATTCATTTGATAAAGCTGTAACTGCAATAGTAAAATGTCAATCAAAAATTATTCTATGTGGTGTTGGAAAAAGTTATTTAATAGCTTCAAAAATTGCAGCAACATTATCCTCCGTAGGCTGTCCATCATTTTCTATATCAGCAAATGACTGCTCTCATGGAAATTTAGGAAGTATTTCAAAAAATGATTTGCTTATTCTAATCAGTAATTCTGGTGAAACACAAGAATTGAAACCAGTAATTAAATATGCAAATAGAAATAAAATTATTTTAATAGGTATAGTATCAAAAAAAAACTCCTTACTTTATAGAGCTGCTGACATTAAACTTAATATACCCGAAGTAAAAGAAGCGGGATTAGGTATAGTTCCAACTAGTAGCACAAGTGAACAACTTGCTATTGGTGATTGCCTAGCTGTGGCAGCTTTAAATAAAAAAAGGTTTAGTAAGCAAAATTTTAAAGAATTTCATCCTAGTGGTAGTTTGGGTGCTCAATTAAAAACTGTTGAAGATTTAATGATATCTGGTTCAAAAATTCCGTTTATTAATGAAAATACAAATATGAAGAAAGCTTTAAATCTAATTACAAAAAAAAAATTGGGTATATTGATAGCAATAGATAAAAAAAAATTGACTACAGGAATAATTACAGATGGACAAATTAGAAGAAGTTCCCAGAAAAATAAGTCTTTAATTGGATTGACAGTAAAAAATATAATGACAAAAAACCCATTAAGTGTTGATAAAAATATGCTTGCAGTCAAAGGCTTAGCTATAATGTCTGAAAATAAAATTACAAGTCTGTGTGTTCACGTAAAAAAAAATCCAAAAAAAACTATAGGCGTTCTTCACATACATAATGTACTTGATGGAAATATATCCTAATGAATAGATCTTTACTTATTCAAATTGGAATTTTAGTATTTATAGGAATTATCGGCTATTCTACTTTCACATACTTAAATAACAATGAAATTAGCGAGCTTAGAGGAGATCCTGATTTAAAAGTTATTGAAGAATTAAAACAAAATAAAGAAACAAATAATATTCAAACATCAAATCAAATAATAGATCTTGCATATAAGTCCAGTGATGAAAGGGGTAATATTTATGAAATTAAATCAGTATCTGGATCAATTGAAGAAGGCAGCGAAAATATGCTTATTTTAAATGATGTTATAGCTAAAATTTTAATAAATAATTACGGTACTTTTTTTATAAAATCAGGCAAAGCTAAGTACAACAAATACACATTAGACACACATTTTTTTGATGACGTAAACTTAAATTATTTAAATCATAGCATAAAAAGTGAAGATTTATTTTTGAAATATATTGATAAGGAAATAAGAATATCAAATAATGTAGTATATAAAAATCAAGAAAATCTGTTAAAAGCAGATGAAGTTGATTTGGATATGATAACAAAAACTTCTAAAATTTATATGAAAGATAAAACAGCTAAGATCAAAGCAATTATAAAAAATTAAATGGCAATTATTAAAAAATTCAGGATCAAGTCTTTTAAAAATATAGAGCCTTTATTGGAGGTCAAAAACATTTCAATATCTTTTGAAAAAAGAAAAATTTTAGACAATATTTCGTTTAAAATAAACCCTGGAGAAATTCTAGGTTTGTTGGGACCTAATGGTGCTGGTAAATCAACTATTTTTAATTTAATAACTGGATTATTAAAACCTGATTTTGGAAAAATTTTTTTTGGAAAACAAGATGCTACTAATTTTCCAATATATTCTCGAACGAGAAAATTTAAAATCGGGTATGTACCACAATATGGTGGTTTTTTTGGAGATCTTACTACTTATCAAAATTTAAAAGCGGTAGCAGAAATTTTAATTAAAGATACAAGGGATCAAAATACAAGGATTGAGTACTTGATATCAAAATTTGAATTAGATTATTTAAGAAATATAAAAGCATCTGTATTATCTGGCGGTCAAAAAAAAAAATTAGTTATAGCTCTTTCATTACTTGGTGACCCAAAAATACTTCTTCTAGATGAGTGTTTTGCAGCATTAGATGTTTTAACAATACAAATGTTACAAAATATAATTGTAAATTTACAAACAGAAGAAAGAATTGGAATTATAATTTGTGATCATCAAGCAAGAGATTTATTATCTTGTGTTGATGTTGCTATGATATTGTCAAACTGTAAAATTATTGCTCAAGGAACTCCTAAAGAACTAATAAACAATCCTATTGCCCAAAACGCCTACTTTGGAAAATCATTTAAGATAAATTAAATTTATGAGTACAAAATACTTGTATATATCACAAAAAGTTAAGACATTTAAAAAATCTCTAAAAGTTGATGGAGATAAAAGTATATCAATAAGATGGCTATTGCTTGCATCTCAAGCAATTGGTATTTCAAAAGCTAAAAATTTACTAAGATCTGAAGATGTTTTGAGTGCAGTTCAATGTCTGAAAAAATTGGGTGTTCGAATAAATTTTGCTAATAATAATTGTACTATATATGGAAGAGGAATAAATGGTTTTAAGTACAAAAAAAATATTATATTAAATGCAGGAAATTCTGGAACTGTTGGTAGGCTTATCTTGCCTCTTCTGATTAAATCACCATATAAAATAAAAATAATAGGTGATAAAAGTTTGTCTAAGAGAGATTTTTCAAGAGTTATAAATCCTCTTAATCAAATAGGTGCTCAATTCTATCCAAAAAATAGAAGCAAGCTCCCAATTTCTATACTTGGGTCAAATTATTTAAGGCCTATAAGCTATTATGAAAAAAAGGGATCAGCACAATGTAAGACATGTGTAATGTTGGCGTGTTTAAATACACCTGGTGAAATGAGAATTTACGCAAAAAAATCAAGAGACCATTCCGAATTAATGTTTAAAGAACTTAAAATTCCAATCAAAGTTAAAAATAAAAATAATATCAATATTATAAAAACATCTAGCCCAACTAAATTATCTAAATTTAACTATAATATACCAGGGGATATAAGTTCTGGCTCTTTTTTTATTGCACTGACTCTTCTATCGAAAAACTCTCAGATAAATTTAAAAAATATAAACCTTAATCCATCAAGATTGGGGATTTTAAAAATTTTAAATAAAATGGGTGCAAATATTAAATTAAAAAATATCAAAACAACAAAAGGAGAAAGGCATGGAGATATTTTCGTAAAAAGTGTCAAACAACTTAAAGCCATAAATTGTCCTTCATCACTGAACAGTAGTGCTATTGATGAATTTTTAATAATTTTTTTGATAGCTGCTAAATCAAAAGGTGTTTCTTATTTTAAAGGCCTTTCTGAACTAAATAAAAAAGAAAGTCCAAGACTAAAACTGGGATCAAAAATATTAAACATGATTGGTATTAAAACAAAACTTACAAGTGACTCGATCAGGATTTACGGAAGGCCAAATATTAAGTTATCTAAAAATTATAAAATCAAAAATTATCTGAAGGATCATAGGATTATGGCAATGTGCACTATTGCAGCGCTGACATTTGGGGGAAATTGGAAAATATACGACCCGAATTCTATTAATACCTCTTTTCCTTCATTTCTTAAAATTTTAAAAGAAAATTTTAATGTAAAGGTTTGATGAAAAAAAAAAAATTAATTACTGTCGCTATTGATTCTCCTGCAGCAGCAGGTGCTGGTACTCAAGCAAAATTAATTGCCAGTCATTATAATCTTTTACACCTTGATACAGGGAGAATTTATAGATTGATTGGTAAAATGAAACTAAAAAACCCTAAAAAATTTAATTTTAAGAAATTAAAAAAAAAAATTAACAATCTAAAATTAAATGAATTAAAGAATAAAAGTTTATTATCAGATAAAGTTGCAATTGCAGCATCTATAATAGCAAAAGAGAAAAATATAAGATCTTTGGTTCACAAATTTCAACAGCATTATGCTTATTCTCCACCAAAAAAGTATTCTGGCTCTATTCTTGATGGCAGAGATATTACTAGTGTTCAAATGAAAAATGCAATGTTCAAATTTTATATTACAGCAAATGTACAGGTGAGAGCTATTAGAAGATTTAAGGAATTAAAAGCTTTAAAAAAGAAAACGAGCCTCACGGAGGTGCTTAAAAGTATTAAAAAACGTGATAAATCTGATAAAAATAGAAAGTTTGGGCCACTTAAAAAAACTAAAGATTCAATATTGATTAATACAACCAAACTTAGTAGAAAACGTTGCTTTGCTAAAATAAAAGCAATTATGGACAGGAAATTAAAAATTAATGGAAATATATAATAATTTAGAGACTAAAGCCTCGAAAGAATTTAAAGAATTACTAAACAGCCAACTTTCAAAGACAAAAAACCTTGCTGAAGGTAAAATCATTGAAGGAAAAATAACAAAAGTAACAGAAAAATTTGTATTCTTATTTATTGAGGGTCTTAAGTCTGAACCTGTCATTGATATAAATGAGCTAAAAAGTATGGGACTATCTGATCAAATTAAATTAGGTAATAAAATTTCAGTCCTTTTAGAAAGAATTGAGGACAAAAACGGTGAAGTGGTAGTTTCAGCATCTAAAGCTTTAAAAATTAAAGGCTGGGATAAATTAGTAGAAGCTTACGAAAAAGAAACACCCATTATGGGAAAAATTACCTCAAAATGTAAAGGCGGAGTAATAGTTGAACACATTGAAACAGGATCCTTAATGTTTTGTCCGGGCTCACAAATTTCTGATAAACCTCTTAAAGATATTTCTCATCTGATGAATGAACCACAAAAATTTGCACTAATAAAACTTGATAAAATAAGGGGTAATGCTTGTGTATCTAGAAGACAAATAATATCTTCAAATAAAAAAGAGGATAAAGCAAAAATAATTGAAAAATATAAAGTTGGCGATGTTATAAAAAATGCAATTGTAAAAGGTTACAGTTCATTTGGGTGCTTCTTTGACGTAAATTCTGAATTAGATGTTTTAGTTCATCTTCAAGAAATAAGTTATTCAAGAGTTAATCATCCTGAAGAAATATTTAATATTGGAGAAAAACATGACCTATTAGTAATATCAGTTGATAAAGAAAAACAGCAGGTTGGATGCTCAATTAAGCAACTGTCACCTGATCCATTTGAGCATATTTCAAATTATGAATTAAATAAAAATTACAAAGTTAAAGTAGTTAAACTTATGGACTTTGGTGCGTTTTGTGAGCTTGAACCTGGGTTAACAACGCTACTACATTCTAGTGAACTTAGTTGGACAAAAAAAAATCCCTCAGCAAAAAAAATGTTTAAAGTTGGTGATGAAATAAATTGCATTATAACTGAAATTGATAAAGAAAAAAGAAGAGTATCTATTTCACATCGTTTAACTGAGAAAAACCCATTTACTCTTCTACAAGAAAAACACCCTGAAGATAGTCTAATTGATGGAACAGTTACATCAATGAATGATTATGCAATATATGTTAAATTAGATGGATTTGATATTGATGGATTTCTTCATGCTAATGATTTAACCTATAATAAAAAACCAGAAGAAGAGCTCAAAAAATATAAAAAAGATCAAAAATTAAAAGTAAAAATTTTAGAAATAAAACCTGATCAACAAAAAGTTAGAGTTGGCCTTAAACAAACAGAACAGGATCCATTTGATTGGTTTAAAGACAAGAAAGTTAATGATGCAATCACTGTGAAAGTATTAGAAACTGATAGTAAAGGTTTATTAGTTTTACCTGAAGGTAGCAAAATTGAGGTAAATATCAAAAAATCTCAAATTGCAATCAATGCGTCAGATGCTAGACCTAATAGATTTATTAAAGGCGATAGGATAGATGCAGCTATTCAAGAATTAGACTTAAAAAAGCGCAAAGTAAGTTTAAGCATAAAATTACTTGAAGAACTTCAAAATAAAGAGGCTGTTTCCAAATTTAGTTCTCCACTATCAGGGAAAAATCTTCCATTTTCGTCTTTATCAGATAAACTAGATAAAAAAGAGAATAAGAAAAAGAAAGAATAAGACACATTGGCTATTGTAAAATCAAAGCTGCTTCAAAAAATATATAAAAATTATCCAAATTTCTACAAGAAAGATATTGAAAAATTTTTTGACATTGTTTTAAATGAAATTAAAGGTTCGCTTAAAAGAGGTGATAGGGTAGAATTTAGAGGTTTTGGAACCTGGTCTTCAAATATTCAAAAAGCAAGAGTATCTAGAAACCCTAAAACTGGAGAAAATGTTAATACTCCTGAAAAAAAAACAATTAACTTTAAAATGTCTAAAGATTTGTTTAAAAAAATAAATAATGAAGAAGAATAAAATATTTGTTGCTTGTGATACTACAAATATTAAGAGAATTAGACAAATAATAAACTATACAAAACATTCAAAAATTAAATTTGGTTATAAATTTGGACTTCAATTTCTAAATTCAAAAAATGGGAGAAACTTTGTATCTAAATTAAAAAATAATATAATTTTTGCTGATTACAAACTTCATGATATACCAAATACTTGTGCTTCAACAGTAAAAGCTGTTAGAGATTTAAATATCAACTATTTAACAATTCATATTAGTTCTGGTCTAGAGGCCCTTAAAGCTGCAAAAAAAGTTTCAGGAAAAATTAAACTTGTTGGTGTGAGCATACTTACTTCTCTAGATGATAAATCTGTTAGACAAATAGGTTTTAACAAAAAAGTTAGCGACTTAGTAAGATACCAGGCGGAATTAGCTTCAAAAGCAAAACTAGATGCAATTGTATGTAGCCCTCTTGAAGTGAAATTGGTAAAAAAAATATTTAAAAGAGAAATTATAACTCCAGGTATTAGATTTACATCAAAATCAGGCGATCAAAAAAGAATAATGAGTCCGAAAAAAGCCTTTAATAATGGAAGCGACTGGTTAGTAATTGGAAGACCAATAACTAAAGGCAACATAAAAATTAATTTAAAAAAATTAAGTATTCATTTGGGTCAATGACGCTTAAATGCAAAATATGTGGAGTTTCTAACTCTAAAATCCTAAAATTTATTTTAGATCATAAATATCCACCACAATTTATAGGTTTCATAGTTAATTATCCAAAATCAAGGCGTTATGTTGAGTTAGAAAAATTAAAATTATTAATAGATATTGAAAAAAAAAAATCTGAATTCGTAGCAGTTTTAGTTAATCCTAACGATGAGATACTCGAAAATATAAAAGACTTAAAATTTGATTACTATCAAATCTACGATTGTACCCCTGAACAAATAAAGTTTATTAAAAATAAATACAAAAAAAAAATTATTTCTGCTATTACAGTTGAGACTAAGGCGGATATAGAAAAATATAAAAAGTTTTTGCCTTTTTCCGAAATTATATTATTTGACTCAAAAGGATATGAAAAATCCATAGGGTTTGACCACAATATGTTAGAAAATGTAACAGATAATTTTAATAAAATGATTGCTGGAAATATTCAAATTAATGATATTTTTAGATATAAAAATAAAAAATATATAATTGATATTAGCGGAGGACTTGAAGACGCTAGTGGGGAAAAAAATATTTATAAAATTGATAAATTTTTGAATGAATTAAATAAAGAATGAAATTAAAAAAAAAAATATCTGTTTTAGATCAGCATGATAAATTTGGATTTTGGGGAGGAAAATTCGGTGGAAATTTTGTTCCTGAAACATTAAAAAAACCTATTAACGATCTTCAAATCTTATTTGATAAATTAAAGAATGATAAAAGATTTTTACAAGAGAGAGATAAATATTTCAAAAATTGGATTGGAGCTCCAACAAGATTTATTAAATTAGATAATCTTACAGATTTTGTTGGTGGGGCTCAAATTTGGTCTAAAGTTGTGTCTGATGCAAATGGTGGTGCACATAAAATTTATAATGCAACAGTCCATTGTTTGTTAGCTAAAAGATCGGGTAAAAAAGTTATTTGTGGTGACACTGGTGCGGGTTACGCAGGTAAAATGTTAAGCATGGCCGCAAAGAAATTCGGATTAAAATGTAAAATTTTCATGGGTGCAAAAGATATTGAACGTCAGCAGCCAAACGTAAAAGCTATAAAAAAAAATGGAGCTGAGGTAATTCCAGTTTATACTGGAAGCCAGACATTAGTCGATGCAGTTTCCGAGTGTATGAGATTTTGGGTAGCAAATTGTGACACGACTGCAATGTGTGTTGGGTCAACTGTAGGACCAAATATTTTTGTAAGAATATGTGGATGGTCAACCAGCCAAATTTCAAGAGAACTTAAAACTCAAATTTTGGAAGAATTTGGAAAAATACCAAATAAATTAAAACTATATAATTGTGTTGGGGGAGGAAGTTCAAGTTTTGGTTTTTGGCATGAATTTATGGACTATAATAAACGACAAGTTGAATTCATCGGTGTTGAAGCTGGTGGACCTTCAAAGAGTAAAAGACATGCAGCACCATTGACCTATGGATCAAAAATCGGTGTTCTTCATGGTGCCGCGCAATACGTAAATCAAAATTCGGATGGTCAAATAGAGGAAACAGAATCTATTTCTGCAGGTTTAGATTATCCAGGTGTATCTCCACTACATTGTTTTTTAAAAGATACTAAACGTGCAAGATATACTGCAGCTAGTGATGAAGATGCTTTAAATGCTTTTAAAATAGTTTCAAAATATGAAAATTTAAGACCTTCTCTAGAACCAAGTCATGCTTTCTCTATAGCAATAAATGAAAGTAAAAAACTTCCTAGGGATACCATAGTTGTGGTTAATAGCTGCGGGGATGCTTATAAGGACAGAAAAATACTAAAAAAAAAATTAAACGTTTCATTATGATTAGTTCAATAAGCAGAGCATTTAGTATTGCAAGAAAACAAAATAGACCTGCATTATTAACTTATACTGTTGCTGGGGATAATACTAAAAAAAAATCTTTAGAGATATTAAAATCAATTTCAAGACATGTTGATATTTGTGAGTTAGGATTTGCACACAATACTCCTATAGCAGACGGAGGACAAATTCAAACAAGTGCTTACAGAGCCATTAAAAATGGAACAAGATTAAAAGACGTTTTTCAAATTGTGAAAAAATTTAAAAAAAGCAAATTCTCAAAACCAATTATTCTTATGGGGTATTATAATATGATATTACAGTATGGAGAGAATGCTTTTTTAAATGATTGCAAGAGAAATAAAGTAGATGGCTTAATCGTGGTAGATTTACCTTGGCCAGAGAATAAAAATTTTGCAAAAAAATGTAAACAAAGATCTATATGCTATGTTCAGCTTCTTTCACCTACAACATCCCAAAAAAGATTAAAATTAATAGTAAAAGACTCTCATGAAATGATTTATTATATTTCAATGCTTTCAACAACCGGGGGTAAATTAAAAGTTTCACCATCTAAAATATTAACCAATTATAAAAAAATAAAAAAAATCAATCGATATAAAAACTGTGTAATTGGTTTCGGAATAACAAAAACCACTATTTCAAAATTGAAGTCAGCTGATGGATTGGTTGTAGGAAGCGCAATATGCAAAGAAATTACCAGAAGTTTACAAAAAAGACAAAATCCTGTCACAAAGGTAGAGAATATGGTAAAAAAACTTAAATCTAAAATTATATGAATTGGATAAAAAAAACTCTTCGAATTGGTGAAAAAATAAAAAAACTTATCAATAAGCACAGACCTACCAAAGAAGAGATGGAAAAAAGTGATTGGGCATCTTGCTGTAAAGGTCCAATACTTAAAAAAGATCTAGAGGAAAATTTATGGGTATGTCCAGGTCCATGCGGTAAACATTTTAGGATCAGTTCCAGCCAAAGATTTGACATTTTTTTTGGAAAAAATAATTATGAAATTATTAAGACACCAATTCCAATTGATGACCCAATTTCTTGGAAAGATACAAAGCCTTACACAAAAAGATTAAAAGATGCCCGAAAGAAAAATGATCAAGAGTGCGGTGTATTAATTGCCAAAGGGAAAATAAATAATATTGAATTAGTTTGTGCAGCTATGAACTTTAATTTTATTGGCGGCTCTATGGGTACTGCTGAAGGAGAAGCAATTATATCAGGTATACAGCACTCAATTGATAACTCAATTCCATTTGTAATTTTTACTTCAACTGGTGGAGCCCGGATGATGGAGTCTGGTTTGAGCTTGATGCAAATGACAAGAACAGTATTAGCAGTTAATGAACTTAAAAATAAAAAATTACCTTATATTGTATGTATGTGTTCGCCCACTAGTGGTGGGGTCACTGCTTCGTTTGCAATGTTGGGCGATATTCAAATTGCGGAGCCTGGAGCGGAAATTATTTTTGCTGGCCGTCGTGTAATAGAATCAACCATCAAAGAGGAGTTGCCGGAAAATTTCCAAACTGCAGAACATACGATGAAATGTGGGTTTGTTGATACTATAATAGCTAGAAAAGACTTAACTGAAAAAATAGGGACACTATTATCAATATTGCTTAACAAAAATTCTGAGGTAAATTCTACTTCAGAAAATGAAACTTCAAAAAATACTCAGCAACTTTCAAAAGTTGCATCCTAAAGAGATTGATCTTAGCTTAGATCGTATAAAAACCCTCTGCGAAAAATTAGGGAATCCTCAGAACGATATAAAATGTATTCAGGTTTGCGGAACCAACGGCAAAGGAAGCACAATTTCTTTTTTACATTCGATACTTAAGGAGGCTAAAATAAAGTGTAATGTTTACACCTCGCCTCACGTAAGGTCAATTAATGAGAGATTTATTTATAATGATGAAATTATAAGTGATGATGAGCTTGCAGCATTATTGAAGGAAGTGGAGGATATAAATGACGGCCAACCTCTTACATATTTTGAGGCACTTACAGCTGCTTTTTTTTACGGATGTCAAAAATATAAAGATAATATCGTTCTTGCAGAATTTGGTCTTTTTGGGAGGGGAGATGCAGTTAATATCTTAAACAAAAATCTTTGTAATATTGTTACATCAATTAGCGAAGATCATTTAGATTGGTTACCAGAAAATGAGAGAAATGTAGAAAGAATTATTTTTGAAAAGACATCGTCTTTACTTGATTCGAATATAATAGTTGCAAAACAATCATCTAAAGAAATTATTGAATTTATAAAAAAAAATACTTCAAAAAATAAAGCGAATAAATATTTTTTTAACGAAGACTATAATTTTGTTATTAAAGAAAACGATTTTTTTTATTATGAGGATAAATATGGAGATTTAAAAATACCAAAACCAAGCATGAAAGGTCAGTTTCAATTAGAAAATGCATCTACAGCAATAGCCACATTACGAGTATTAGAAAATTTAAATATCAAAGACCAACACATAATAAATGGAGTAAAAAAGGCCTACAATTCAGCTAGGCTTGAGGAAATTAAATCTGGCAAACTAAAAAATTTAGTAAAAGATAATACACTTATTATTGACTCTTCTCATAACCCTGGCGGTTCCAAATCTTTAAATGATTATCTTCAAACTTTAAATTGCAATAAGCACGTTATTATTGGGATGATGAATAACAAGGATCATGAAAAATTCATAAGCTATTTTAAAGATATTTCATCATTGACTGTGATTGATATACCCAATCAAGTAAATGCAATCAGCGGAAAAAAGTTAAAAGAAAAATTTAAAAATTTTTCAAATTTAAGATTTAGTGAAAACATAGAGCAAGCTTTAAAAGATTTACAGTTAAACCAAAATGATATTGTTATAATAACTGGATCTATTTATTTAACAGGAGAAGTGCTAAATCTTAATTAAAGATTTTCTTTTAAAAAATCTCTCATTTGTTGTTCAGGCAAACCACCAACTTTTCTTGCAACTTCAACACCTTTTTTATAGACGACTACTGTAGGTACTCCACGCACAGCCGCTGCAGATGCTGAATTAATTGCCTTCTCATCTATATCTGCATAGTAAAAATTTGCTTTGTCTTTAAACTCATCTGAAAGCTTTTCCATAATCGGTTTTAGAACTTTACAAGGCCCACACCAAGAAGCTGAAAATTGAAGAATTGAAACATCTTCGTTTTTTACTTTACTCTCAAAGTCGCTGTCTGAAAAATCTATAAGCATTTAATTTGTTTAAATTATTACAGTCGAAAGTCAACTAGGCATTTTCATATTTTTGCTGAACTGACATAACATAATTGTTGATAGTTTCTAAAGTTTTAAGTGTTTCTACGTCGTTCTCATTATCGTACTGATCTCTTAGTGTATCAATTTCTGAAAAACACATATTAACAGTCCACCATCTTTCTTTTTTTTCACTCAAAATTCTTTTAGCTATTCCTCTTTTTACGGAGTTAAAAATATCTTTTGGTAAAGTATCTGGCGATTCTTGATATATGATTTTTTTTCCAAAAGCTCTCATTCTTTCATCATCAAATTTATCAAGTAAGTTGAGTTTATCCTTCCAAGATGCACTGTGCCAAGCTGGAAATAAAGCTGTATCTTTGTTTGAAGTAAATTTTGTATATATGCTTTCTTCAGCATAAATATCCTCCTGGGATTTAGTTTGTTCTTTTTCCTCTGCATTTTCTCTTAAAGCGGTTAAGATATTTTGAGAAAATTTTTCATTGGTTCTTATCAGCTCTGCTCTTTTTTTTAATAAATCTAATGTCATTACATTATATGGTTCAAACTTCATGCCTTCTTCTGCATCCAAAATCACTGGCGCTTTATTAGATCTAATTGTCCTTAAAAATTTAGGTGATTTTTTCATTTCAACCTTAAGCTCGTTTATTGACATATTAAGTAATGGAACTGGATCAACTCTTAAATCTACAGCTTGTCCCCATTGATAAACTGGATGAATACAATATTTAGGATGTAAAGGTGCACACAAATGAAATTTATTTTTACCATAGTAGTATTCCGCCAAAGTAATCATTTGCTCCTTTTTAAAAATGGTCTCTGTGTCTGCCTTGCTGTAAGTTCTTAAAAGTGATTGCCATAGTTCTGGTTTACTTTTCTCTTTTACAAGTTTTAGGATTTTATATGTATTAATTGCGTCTACTTGTGCTGTGTGCGCAGCTGATACGTCAAAGCCTTGAAGCCTGCTAAGAGATTCTAGCTTCATACTGACGTTGCCTTTTTCATTTAGCTCTGTTTTTAATATTTTAGGATTAACACCATATGCTGCCCTTATAATATTCAAGGCATCATGACGTTTATTTGGGGAAGCGTTAGTTATGTAGGGATATCTCAAGTTTTTAAAGAAAGACTTTCTTATAAGTTCACAATCGAAATTTATATTAGAAAAGCCCATAAAAATTGCTGGCGACCACTTCTTAAAAATCTTTTCGACTTGATCAAGTAGCATGTAATTTGAAAGATTTGATTTAGTTAATTGATCAATTGTAGTTCCATTTACCAATAAAGCTTTAGCTTGTGGGATTTCTCCCTCAGGGATCCTTCCTCTTAAATTAAATCTGTCAATTTCATTAAAATTTTCATCAATTAGAACTCCACCTATCTCAATTATGGAACTCCACTCGGTTATGGCCCCTGTGCTCTCTATATCGTATATAGCTATCTTCATAATTTTTTTTAGAAGTTTTTTAAAATTTAGGATTGTAAAAAGGATTTAACTTTTTGCATCTAAACAAGTAGCTTCTAGTTAACTTAAACACTTTTATTACTTGATTTAATAAAGTCAAGAACTATTGCTCATTTCGTAAAACTTTTTTACTCTTCCTAAAAATAGGTTTTGATACATTTCTAATTCTGCTCCTTCAATTTTAAATTCTTGATACAAGTTATCCACAGTACATAATAGAATTACTCCTGCTTTCATTTTTGTTCCGTGAACAACATCGTGAGCCAGCGTGTATGCGCCAAGTTGTAAAAAGTAATCCTGAATATAGTCTGTTTTTTTTGGTTTATTACTTTGCTTGAAATCAATACATACTTCTTGACCCATAAATTTACCAATCAGATCAGCGGTTCCAGCATATTTTTCTGGATAAAAAACAGTTTCTTCAATTCCATAAATTTCCTCTAACTTTCCCTTAATTCCTTTTTCAATTATTTCTTTAGCCATAATTTTATATTGCTCGTTGCTTTCAAAAAAACTTTCATTCACTCTACCCTTTAAATAATCTTCAATATATGAATGCATAGAAGAGCCTCGTGATGATGCTTCAGTTTTAATTCTATTTGCTTCTTTATAACCAACTCGCTGTTTCCACAATTCAAGAGATGCTTTATCCTCTTCTGACTTAGTGGCTGAAAGTATAGATGTTACGCTTGGAAGCTTTTTATCACCGAATAAGTACTTTCTAAAACCATCTTCATTTGAACGAGAAGATTTAGGATAATTAAACTTATTATTCCATTTCATTTAAATTATAATATGTATTTTTAATTTTTAATCTTTACCATTTGAAAATCTATCAATTAACCTTTTAAAAATATTAGTTTTGATATTTTCACAATTATCTTTTTCTTTTTTCATTTTCTTATAAAGATTAATGAAATTTTGACGGGATCCTTTCTTTTTTCCTAAAGATCTAAATTCATTAGTCCATTTACTTCTATTATTTTTATCCATCTATTTTATCTTGTTCATCTTCTATATCAGTTGGGGGCAATTTTTTTGGGGAAAGCCCTCCAATTTTGTTCATTTTTGAAGTTTTGCTTAAGAGGCTTCCTTTGCCATCTTTAATTTTATCCATTACTTCTGAAACACCAAGCGATGATTTTTGAATTGAGTCCTGAGCTTTTTTAGCACTATTGTAAATATCAACTGTTTGAGTACTAATTTTGTTAGCTAACTCAATCACATCTATTATGTTTTTAGATTGTTTATCTGCTTTCCAAAAATATTCTACTACTTTAAAGATTAGAAAAAGCATTGATGGTCCACAAAGAGTAACTTTTTTACTTAAAGCATATTCCACTAATTTTAAGCCACCCTTATCTGGTAACTCTAAAGCTTTTTCATTTGGTACAAACATTATTACTGTGTCTAATGTTTTTAAGTCCTTGATACCCTGATAATTTTTTTTATTCAAACTATCAATATGATTTTTTAATGATTGCTTATGTCTTTTTAATGCATCCTCTTTTGTTCTCTCATCTGATGAATTTGCGTACTCATCGAATGCTGTTAAGCTTACTTTTGAGTCGACTATCATGCATTTTCCATCTGGATAATTTATGATTACATCTGGTTGTAAGTTGCCTTCTTCAGTATTATAACTTTCCTGAGTAAGATATTCATGCCCTTCTCTGAATCCAAGATTGTTGGTTAAAATATTATTAAGAACCATTTGACCCCAAGCACCTTGTTTTTGACCTCCGCCAGAAATAAAAGTATTAGCAATTCTCTCTGCTTCATCTTTCACTCCAGCCACACCAGTTTGTACTGTGGTCAAAAGTGTTTGGACTGCTCCCCTATCTTCACTATTTGTTGTCTGGTATCCCTCTATTACTTTTTTAAGGTCCTTTAAATTTTGGGCATACTTATCTATGTCGACCTCTTTTTCATTTTTTTTAAAGAAAAATGATTTGATAGTAAAACCAGCTAATAAACCAAAGATTATACCCAATAGAAAAGTTACACTAAATATATCAATCATTTTACTCTCCTATTTTCGTTGTGGAAAAGCTCATATGTCAGAACTTTAATCTCAATTTGATTTTTTTTATAGTCATGCAACATTCTTAAAAACTTTAAAAGTCTTATAAAGTTTATTGGAATAAAGTATATATCTAAAATAAACTTAAGTAACGGTCTAGATCTATAATATTCAATATCAGTTTTTTTGGTTATTTCCTTACTAGCTAAATAAATATCAACTCTAATTTTCCACTCCTCGCAGTAAGCTAGTCTATCTTTCATCTTGTTTTTTAGATAGTTTCTCATTTTAGATACCTCGCAACTTGTCTAAAACATTGGGGTTTTACAGAAGACTTACCTATTATTCTAATTTCATCGTTTTTATAATAATAAATCCAATAGTATTTTTGATTATTTTCTTCATCTAATACCTCTTCGATTCTAATTTCAGTAACTTTATCCATTAGTTAATACTCCCTGTACCAGAATGATTATCATCAGCTGATTTTTCAAATAATACTTTGTTGTTAACTAAAACCCTAACAACCGCAGCAAGTGATAATTTTGCGCCAGGGCAAAGTTTTTCACTTAGCTTTTTAATTTTTGAATAGCAATCGTGATCTATTGCAACTGATTTATATTTAGTTATGTCTGTCATTTTCGCTCCTTATAGCGTTAGTATGAAAGACTCTTTAAAGAAAAAATTTGGAAATAATCTAGACGTTTTCATTTTACTTTAAGAACCTTTCTTGTTCATTTTAAGTAAGTTTTACTTCCGAATTTGACATCCCATCTAACTTTTCAAGAGAATATTTGTTATTGATATTATCTCAATTCTCCCGTTAGGTAAGGAAAGCACCAAACCCTAAGGTAAAACAACAATCATAAACAATTTATGATCGTTAAAATAAATATATTATCTTTTATTTTTTTTTCAATAAAAAAAATTATTTTTTTTCAATTTAAGGTTTATCCTATACTTTCTTATAATCGTCCTACATTTTTACCTTTTTGACATTAAACCATTTAACTTTAAACCAATGAAATTGTAATATTATACAAATTTAAGATTTAATAAGATAAATATAATTAATTAAAAAAATGGAATTTCAATTTACCTTTAAAATAATAATTATAATAGGTGTTTTAGTAGCTGTTTACGCAACTTTAAGAAACTTAGATGTGATCAAAATTATTCTTATATACCTTAAAGACTTGTTGCTAAGAAAATAAATTTATTAAACCCTGTAACCCTTTTTTACTTTTTGATTTTTTTGAGCTAAGTAGGCAAGCTTGCGACTTTAGTATTTCACCATCACTTAAAGGTCTAAGGTGATTTTTTTTCATTGTAGTTCCTGTGCTGGAAATATCGCTTATTAACATAGCGGTATCCATTGCGGGCATTAATTCTGTACTTCCTAAAGACTTTACAATAGTGAAATTTGTAACGCCTCGTTTGTACAAAGCATCACGTGTAAGATTTGGGTACTTCGTGCCAATACGAATTAGTTTTTTGTTTTTTCTTCTATAATCTTCTGCAACTTCATCTAAATCTAAAGTTGTGAAAACATCGATAAATTCTTTTCGAACAGCTAGCTGCAAAGTAGCAAAGCCAAATTTGAGTTTTTTTTCAACTTTTATGTTTTTTTGAATATTTATCTCAGACTCCATCAGTAAATCAAAACCACTTATTCCTAAATCAATATTTCCTAAAGATAGTTGATCAATAATTTCTCTAGCATGAAGAAATAATACTCTTATATTTTTTCTACCCTTAACTTTAGCTACCAGCCCTCTTTCACCATCTTCGGTGTAAATTTTTAAATTATTTTTTCTGAAAATTTTTTCAGAATCTTCTTTAAGTCTTCCTTTTGAGACAATACCCATATTAATAATATCTTTATTCATAAACTCCTAAATTTACTGCCGCTCCAACTGCTGGTATTTTTCTAAGACCTAAATTTTTTGAGGACAGGTCGTTATATCTTCCACCTGCAATAAATGTTTTTGTCTTACCTTTTATTTTTACATCTATTGAAAATATGAATGAGCTGTAAAACTCCACCTCTCTACCTCTACCGCTAGATGCTGAAAATTCGAATTTAAGATTTTTTTGGTTGGATGTTGAAATAGGAAAAAATTCCTTTGCAACAGAAATATTTAAATTATATTTTTTATAAAAAGCGTTTAGTTTTTTTGGTGCATCATTTAAAGAACACTTAATTTTAAGAAATTCTTTAATTATCTTTGAACTTGTTTTTCCTGTTTTAGTCAATCTTGGATCGTTGATTTTTCTCTCATATCGTTCAATTATTTCCTCATATGTTCTTCCAGCAATCATTTTTTTTGGATATTCCTTTTTCATTTTCAAATATGTTTTGTGATCTCCAGCAACAATGAAGGGGTCTATGTCTGAATTGCTATCTAGCCTTTTTAGTAATTGTGAAAAATATTCTTTATTCCAATAAAATTTAATAAGACGATCCTTCCATCTTTGGGGTATAGAAAGTTTTTGAATTAATAATTCGAATAGCTTGAAATTACCAATTTCAACCTTAGCTTTTTTAAAACCTGTTTTTTTTAAAACTTTTATGGATGTATCTATTATTTCTCTATCATCTTTATTTTCATCTTTAGATGAAAAAATTTCCATTCCTATTTGTTTTATTAAAATATTTTTCTTGTTATAGGATTTTCTAAATGCACTGCCAGTATAAAATACTTTTTCCTTATTAAATCTGTTTCCTTGAGCATATCGTAATACTGAGGAAATTGTTAAATCTGGTCTTAAACATAACTCTTCGCCGTTTGAGTTATAAAATGAAAATAGATATTTTCTAAAATTTTCCCCCGATCTTTGCAAAATGTATTTGGTTTCCAAAACAGAGTCGAGTTCAATTTTGTTAAATCCCTGCGATTTAATTAATGCAAGGATTTTGTTAGATGAATTTTTTGATTTCATTGATAAAGTTTTCTTTTGGAATTGTAATTTGATTGTTTTCCCCTTTTGCGCCAAGCAAATTTTTCAGTGTAATGGTATTCTCTTTAAACTCGTTTTCTCCACAAATTACCGCTACCGGACATCCTCTTTTATTTGCATAAGTTAGTTGCTTTCCAAGATTTTTTTCACTATCTAAAAAAATTTCAGAGTTAATTCCGTTATCTCTTAGAATTTTGAGTATTTTGTAATAGTTCTTGAGGTATTTTTTATCCATTACGCAAACAATTGCTGGTTTCTTGCTATCAACTTTTATTTGTCCTAACTGCAAAATTGCAAACAATAGTCTGTCTACTCCAATACTAAATCCAGTGCCTGGAATATCTACTCCTTTAAACCTTGATATTAGCTTGTTGTACTGACCACCTGAACAAATGCTGCCAATATCAACCTCCTTGCCCTTATTGTTAGTAATTTTAAATTTCAGATTAGTTTCAACACAGAATCCGTCATAATATGCGAGACCTCTTACAATTGTAAAATTAGTTTTAACCTGATCGCTATAATCTCCATAACTTAAAATCTCATATAATTGCTCAATTTCGTTGATGCCCTCTAGAGTGAGTGAATTTTGAAAATTTTTCTTAAGTTCTTTAATGTCTTTAATTTTTAAGAAATCGATTATTTGAGATGCTTGATCATCGCTTAAATTTGCACCTTTTGTAACTGCACCGCTTTTATCTTTTCTTTCTTTTTTCAATAAATCCTCAACACCTTTTAATCCAAAACCTGGTTTATCAAGCTTATCTATTGCTCTCATAACTTTAACTTGTTTTTCCTCTGGAATTTTTAAGTCTTGTATTAAACCCTGGATTATTTTTCTATTACTCACGTTAATGATAAATTGATCTTTTTTAAGCCCACAATTTATTAAAGTGCTTGCTATTAAATTGCATAATTCTGCATTTGATTGTGCTGGATTTACGTTTCCAACTATATCACAATCTGCTTGTGTAAATTCTCTGTAACGAGCGTTACCAGCTTTTTCGTTTCTAAAAACATTTTGTATAGCATAACGTTTATAGGGAAGAGGAAGTTGTTGATTATTCTGTGCAACAAATCTGGCTAGAGGACTTGATAAGTCATATCTAAGTGTGATGTTTTTCTCTCCATCATTAAAAGTAAATACATCAGACATAGGGTTACTATCGTCATCTGCAAGAAATGATCCAATGTTTTCACTAATTTCAAAAGACGGTGTTTCTAATGGTTCAAAACCATATTTTATAAAATTTTCCTCAATTAAACTTAGAAGTTTTTTTTTGAGGTATAATCTTTTGTCCCATCTATCTTCAAAACCTGTGGGTAGTGCAGGTATTAGCTTTTTATTTTTTTCCATTTTTTGGTACCCTGGCTTGGGATCGAACCAAAAACTAAAGTTCCACAAACTTTCGTGATAACCATTTCACCACCAGGGCCTTTCTTTATTTTATACTAATTGTAGTTAATTTTAAATTTATAATATGATTAAATTGCTAGCGTGCAGCCAGCATGGAAATGATGTCTGTGTGTATTTTCGATTTTGTAAATCGTATTAATCATATTTCAGTTAATTACCTAAAAAAATTTTAAATGCAACAATTAATTGTATAGGGATATGGAATTTAACCATTCATCCCTATAACAATTATTGATATTCTAGAAAATTAAGATTTCTTTGGAACTAATTTTATAGCCGAGGGTCCTTTGGGACCATCTTCTATTTCAAACTGTAGTTCGTCACCTTCATTTAGGAAACGAAGTCCTGCTTCTCTTACTGCGCTTGCATGAACAAACACGTCTTTTTCTTTGTCTTCTCTCTCAATGAAGCCGTAGCCCTTTTTACCATTGAACCACTTGACCTTGCCGTTTAATGTACTCATACTTATTTTACTCTTTCTTCTTGTTGTTTACTTATAGCTAAATTAGCTGGGGTCTAGTTATTAGATTTTAAAATCTATTGCAAGTGTTTAATTTTTTAAATTTTAAGGTGGGTCCCCCTGGAAACGAACCAGGTCCTAACGCTTTTCAGGCGTTCGTGCGCACCAGCTACACCAGAGACCCATAAATTAAAATCTAAAAATAATTCTTCCTTTAGTTAAATCGTAAGGTGTAACCTCTACGGTAACATTGTCACCTTGAAGAACTCTAATTCGGTTTTTTCTAAGCTTGCCGGCCGTATGAGCCGTGACTATATGGTTATTCTCTAACTTAACTCTAAACATAGCATTTGGAAGTAGGTCTATGACTTTTCCTTTAAACTCCAATAAATCTTGTTTTGACAAACTTAATTTCTCCTTATTCTAGATTTAATACTTTGAGTGTGACCAAGTAATTGCTCAAACTCCGAAAGAGTTATAGCTGGATTTCCAATTTTTTCTACCCCTAATTTACTTAAGGTTACAATTGATATTTTTTTAGTAAATTCATTTAGATTTAAACCTGAGCTAAATTTTGAGGATCCAAAGGTTGGAAGAACATGATTAGTTCCAACTGTATAATCTGATGCACTCATTGGGGTATTAGGACCATTACAAA
The DNA here is from genome assembly GCA_902620265.1 of uncultured Pelagibacteraceae bacterium. Lineage (GTDB taxonomy): Bacteria > Pseudomonadota > Alphaproteobacteria > Pelagibacterales > Pelagibacteraceae > Pelagibacter. The sequence goes on from CACNHI010000013.1 coordinate 21,084, forward strand.
TACTTCCAGCATTTTTAATCTTATTTTCGTACTTTTTAAAATTTTTTACGTTAAGTTCAAGATGTTCTGGTGCTATTTCATTTATTATTTCAACTATTTGTTTATCATTCTTTACTAGTACAAATAATCCATTTTTTTTTAATGACCTTGAGGCTATTATTTTTCTTGGTAGATCACTTAAAATTTTTTTTACTTCAATCAGAGTTTTTTTAATCAAATTTTTATCTTTTGTAACCAATATACATTGACTATCTGGGTCATGTTCTGCCTGGGAAACTAAAGATGTCGCTACTTGAGATACATCTGAATCTTTGTCAGCAAGAACACATATTTCAGATGCACCAGCATACATTGTTTCTGTTCCGATAATCTTTCCAGATAATTGCCTTTTGGCCTCTGCCACATATTTATTACCTGGTCCAACTACTTTATTTACTTTGTGAATAAAGGCTAAACTTGCAATCGCTTGCGCCCCACCCATTGAGAAAATTTCTTTTATTCCTAATTTTTTTGCAGCATACAAAACAGCAGGGTTTAATGTATTGTTTATTTTTGGCGTCGCTAATATTATTCTTCTAACTCCTGCAATTTTTGCAGGGATGCAATTCATTAATA
>CACNHI010000014.1 GCA_902620265.1 uncultured Pelagibacteraceae bacterium
AGCAGCTAAAAAGAATTCAACAAAATCAATTCACGCAAACGTTGTTAAATATGTTGCATCGGAACTTGCTAAATGCAATTTAGATTCTGACTCAGAAGTTTTTGGGGGAGCAGACAGTGTAGATTGCGATAGTAATGCAACAGCAATTGTAAATATGCTTGCAGGTAGCAATTCACCACTACAGGATAAAGATCCTTACCAAGGTGATGCAGCAGTTGTTAGCTCCGAACCAACTGATCCAGAAGGTAACGTTGTGATTGAAGCTGACGGTGATGATATTACATTTACAACTTCACCAACTGACGATTCTGCTGATAACTTGACTGCAAAAATAACGGTTGAGTAAATAGTAGATTAGTAAAAAGCTGTTGAAAAAAAAAAATATTTTTGGATTTAGCTTAATAGAGCTTCTTGTAGTCGTTGCAATTATAGGTGCCCTTGCAGCAATTGGAACCCTGTCTTACAGCGGCTACACATCATCAGCAAAAAAATCTGCAGCAACAAACACAATGCAAACTATTGGTTTAATGCAAGCTGAATATTATTCGTTAACAGGAAGCTATTACGGAAGTGGATGTCCACCAACTGACGAAACGGTAGAAGGTATTACGCAGGATTTATTTGACACTACTGATGATGTAATTGACTCTGAACATTATCTTTTTTGTGTAGTAACGGATGACTCAGAATCTTACATTGTAAAAGCTTGCGAAGGAGACAAAGATGGAACAGCTTGTAAGACAGGAGCTTCAATTTTGGAATTAAATGCTAAGGGAGCAAAAACTAATTGGTAAGTAATTTTTGTCTAAGAAATGTCTATTTTAAATACAGGAGATTTTCTCAAAAAACTTTTCTCGGGTAATTCCTCTCTAAAAACTAAGCTTTTCTCAACTTTAAGTATTATTTGGATGATTTTAATTGGTTATATTATTTGGTGGAATGGTGTACAAAGTCCAGGGATAGATAAAAGTTTTAAATGGGACGAGTGGATATGGTTTGGATTTGTTCCAGCAATTGCACCATTTATAATTTATATTATTTGGAAAAAAAATGAGTAAAGTAAAAATGTTATCTAGAATTTCGGCAATTTTGATTTGCGGGTCTTATTTTTTAATGCAGAGTGCATTTGCAACAGAAAAGAATATTACATATATGCAAATTTTACAAAAACCAAATGATTTAGAATTAAATATAAAGTATGCCCAACAACAAGGTAAGATGGGTAACTTCAAGCAAACCATTTCAACATTAGAAAGATTGAACATGGTTTATCCAGATAACATAGAAATAAAAATGTATTTGCTCTCTGTTCTTGTTCAAGCAGACTCACCCGATAAAGCTTTAACTGTAATTGATGAAATTAAAAACAATGAAGATGCGACCGAGGAAGATTTATTAACCGTTGCAGAAATTGAACAAGAGTTAGAAGATAGAGCTAGGCCTAAATTGTGGAATTTTGTTGCAGGAGTCAATTGGGGCCTTTCTCAAAGTAATAACGTTAATAGTGTATCAAAAACAAGATTACAAATGAGCTCGGATGAACTTGATATATTTACTTCGCCAATGCATGACAGGACTTATAGTGTAAGCAGTGATATTTCTGCAATAAGACAAATTGGAGACAGCTCATCATTTTTACTTAGTGCAAGTGTTTCAGATTCACGTCAAGTAGTAGAAACTGGTGATGATGTTGAGGGTTATACTTTAACATCTGCTTATGACACTCAAATTGCAAATCAAGGTATATCTATATTTGGAATGCTTAGTAAATCAGATTATATTGATGATGCTGATAGTTTTTCAACTATGGCTGGGTTGTCCGGATTTTTCCCAAGTGGCGATAGAAGTACTTACAGTTATTCATACACATTTTCAGACTCAAAAGGTAACCACAATTCGTCTGATACAACAGCAAACGAGTCTAATGCTATAGGACATAGTGTTACCATTGGACATGATTATTCACTAACAGAAATTATTTCTACAAGTTTAGGTTCAGGATATAGTATTTCAGAAAATAAAGTTGGTGCAAATGATTATGAAACTTTTGATTTTAGTCTTAGAGTAAACTTTAACCTGCCTTATGCATACATTTCAGTTGGAGATGCCTTATCTTTCAATGAATATTTTGAATTTGACTCTAGTAATAATTCAGCCCTGGTAAGATCTGACGTTGCAAATACTTTTGATATTATCGTTTTAAAGCCACTAGGAGATTTTTTTCCATTTTTAGATCCTAATAAGTTAATAAATTTGTCATTTTCATATGACAAAACAGTATCTGAAGCCAACATTATAAATTACGATTATGTAGCAGAATCCTTTGGTTTTGGAATTTCAAGATCTTTTAATTTAAGATAAGTCTTATTAAATATTATAGAGTAATTATTTTTGTTCTCTTAAGGTTTTCAATTTAGACCATTTTTATGGGGTTTTTTATATATAATATGAGTTGCAAAAAACCCAAACTGAGTAAATTAAGGGTTTTTTGTAATCAAAAAATTGGTATAAAGTATGCTTATGAAGAAAATATTGTCAGTTATAGCTGGACTTATCTTATTTGCAAATACATCATTTGCTGAGGAGTTAAGTATTGAAAAACAACTAGTTGGTATAGTTGGTGCAATTAATGGTACAGTTAAAACTGAAACTAGAACTCTTAAGGCAGGTGACAAGATTTATCTAAATGAAACAATATACGCTTCAGAAAACTCAGGAACACAAATACTACTTTTAGACCAATCAACATTTACAATCGGTTCAGAGTCGGAGGTCGTGATGGATACTTTTATATATGATCCAGAAACTAGTGATGGAAAGATTGTTGCAAGTGTTAAACAAGGTAGTTTAAAAGTAATATCAGGATTAATTAGCAAAAAAAATCCAGACAGTTTAACAGTTGAGGTTCCAGAGGGAACGTTAGGATCTAGAGGTACAGAATTTCAAACAAATGTATCAAAAGGAAAAACTGATACTTTATTAATCGGACCAGGAAAAAATAATACTTTAGGTTTAAGACCTGGTGCAGTTTTAGTTGGAAATAATCTTGGTCAAACACTACTTGACAAACCTTTTAGTGTTGCAAGTATGGCAAAAGGTAAAGCTCCAAGTAAGGCAAGACAAATTACAAAATCACAATTAAAAAAATTCAATAAAAAAATGAAAGCTTTAAGAGTAGCAAAAGCTTCAGGTGCTACTAAAGAAGAAAAGAAAGCACTAAGAAAAAAAATTAGACAAGAATTAAAAGATCAAGGTTTTGAAAAAGAAGAAATAAGAATTTTAATCAAAGAAAATTTAAGAAAAGATAATGAACAGAGACTTGTACTACTAGGTGAAAATGAACCACAATCAACAGAATTAGATGTAGATCAAAATATAGCAGAGGAAGTTGAAGTAGAAGCTCAAGAAATAGATGTTGCAGAGCCAGAACCAAAAGCAACTGAGAAGACAAAAGATAAAAAGAAAGAGCAAAAAGCTAATAAGAAAAAAGGTAAAAAGAAAAAAGGAAAAGCTAAAAAGAAAAAAGATAAAAAGAAAAAAGCAACTAAGAAAAAAGCAACTAAGAAAAAAGCTACAAAAAAAACAACTAAGAAAAAAGCTACAAAGAAAAAAGCAACTAAGAAAAAAGCAACTAAGAAAAAAGCAGCTAAGAAAAAAGCACCCAAAAAGAAAAAAGCAGTTAAGAAAAAGGCTCCTAAAAAGAAAAAAGTAGTTAAGAAGAAAAAAGTAGTTAAGAAGAAAAAAATAGTTAAAAAGAAAGTAGCTAAGAAGAAAAAGAAGAGAAAAAAGAAGAGAAGAAAGAAATAATTTCTAAATCCCTCCTAAGTTTTATTTACTTTAATAATAATAAATATACATTCTAATAGTGAAGCTATTATTGTCAAAATACAAAAACTATTTAACTTTTTTTCTATTACTAATTCTTTTAATTTCAATAAAAATTGCAAACCCAAGTTTTGTAAAATCAATTTCTTTTATAAGTTTTGATCTATATCAAAAAATTTTTCCATTAATTAAAAATGAAACTGAGGTTGTGATAATTGACATTGATGAGAAAAGCCTGGGTAAGTTTGGACAATTTCCTTGGAGTAGATCAGTTTTTGCAAAAATTTTAGAAAATGTAAATGCAACGAACCCAAAAGCAATAGGTTTTGATGTTTTTTTTACTGAAAAAGATAAACAATCTCCCGATGAGTTTTTAAAAGCTTATAATTTAATACCAACTGATATAAGTCAAATTCAAAATTTAAAAGGACACGATGAGTTATTTAGAGAAGAATTAGAAAAATCAAAATCGGTAACAGCAGTATTGGGTAGCAATGTTCCTTCCCATAGCAATTATGATAGAAAATCTAAAGCAAGATTTTTATCCAAAGGGGGAGATCCTAAGAATTTTACTTATTCTTATCCATACTCGATTGGTTCTCTAGAAAAATTAGAAAAAAGTGTAAAGGGTCTTGGATCGATATCCTTTTTAGATCAAACAGATGGAATTATAAGATCCTTACCATTAATAGTTCAGTTTGAAAAAAAAATGTACCCCACTATGGGTCTTGAAATGGTTAGGATTGGTGGAAATCAGAAAAATTTGTATGTTGAGATGAATGAAGTTGGTATTACTAGGGTTAGTTCGAGGCCTTATAAAATTCTTTCTGATCCTAATGGAATAATTTGGATTAAGTATAAAAAATCCCTCAAGAGCCAATATATTTCTGCAAGCTATGTATACGAAGGTAAATTTAATGAAGAAAGATTTAAAGATAAATATGTTTTAATTGGAGCCTCCGCGCAAGGGTTATTTGATTTAGTAAAAACTCCTTTAGGAAAAACTATTCCTGGTGTTGAAGTTCATGCCAATGTTATTGAAAATATATTAGGCAATTCTTATTTAATTAGAAATCCAAATACTTATGTTTTTGAGTTATTTTTTTCTATATTGGTTGGCTTTATAACTTTCCTTCTCTCGCAAAGAATTAAACCAAAATATAGTTTATCAGTATTCTTTGGTAGCTTGATAATAACTATAGCTATTGGATTTAGTTATTTTTTATTTAAATCTGAACTTGTTGATATTAGTTATCCAATTTTTATATTAACAATTACCTTTTTAACAGGTTTATATTTTAGATTTTTAGAAGAAAATAGGATTGCTTTAGCAAATTTACAAAAAGAAGCAAAGCTACTTAAAGAAAGAGAGCTAGCGGGCGGAGTACAAAAAAGTCTTTTTCCAAATATAGAAAGATTTGAAAATTTCATTTATGCAAAAAATGTTCCAGCAAGAGACGTTTCAGGAGATTATTATGATGTTGTAAAAGTAGGTTCAAACGAATATTTTTTTACACTTGCTGATGTATCAGGAAAAGGGATTAAAGCTGGTATGTATATGGCAAAAGCATCATCAATATTCAGAACTTTATCTAATTTATCCTATCCATTAGAAAAAGTGGTATTTGGTGTTAATAACGAATTAGTGGAAGCTAAATTTAAAGGGATGTTTGTAACTGCAGTATTTGGAAAATTTAATATAGAAACAGGAGAGGTAAATTTTGTAAATGCAGGACACGAAAGTATTATGGTTTTTGATCGTGACAAAAACTTTGAATTTATAAAATCCGAAATGCCACCAATTGGAATTATAAAATATTTTACTGAATCCATGGTTAAATCTAAAACAATTAATTTAAAGGATAAAACATTTGTAGTTTATACAGATGGTGTAACAGAGGGATATTTAAAAAATGGCCAGGAGCTGGGTGCAGATGGGGTTCAAAAAATTGTAACAGATCTCAACGACGTTTCACCTAAAATTATTGTTGATAGTATTGCAGAGCAATTAAATTGGGGGGCAGAAAAATTAAGAGATGATATAACATGTTTAGCCTTAGACTTAAAAAATACTGAATTAATAAAGCCAGCAAAGAAAAAAAAGCAAGAAACTACTGAAGAAAATAAAAATTAATTAAACCCAAATTGGTTTATAAAGATTTCTCTTTTATTTATTTTAACATATAATAATAATTTATTTAGGGAAACGTGAAAAAATTATTTTTGTTATTACCAGTTATTCTTTTTTTGAACGGTTGTGTACAAACAACTTCAATGATGGGACCAACTTATACATTAGTAAAAACTGGCAGTGTTGTCCAAGCAGGATCATCTATTGCAACATCGTATGGTATAAAAAGTACACTGGGTCAATCACCATCAGAAATTATTTTTTCTTTTGCAAAAAAAGAAAATAGCTCAAGAGAGTGTGAAACTTTTCATTCTTCTGACTTAAATGCGATATTTTTTGATACTTTAGATGAAATTGATTGTTTAAGAAATCCTTTTAGTATTCTTAAGTAATTTAATTACCTAAAATATTTTTTAAATCACCATTCTTTTCCAAAGCTCTTAGTTCTTCGTATCCACCAATATGTTTATCCTCTATAAATATTTGTGGAACAGTTCTTCGTCCATTGCTTCTTTTAATCATCTCTTCTCGAATTTCTAAATTATTTCCTATATCGATTTCTTTAAAGTTTACATTATTTCTTTTAAAAAGTCTTTTTGCTGCATCGCAAAATGCACACATAGGACCCGTGTACATGATTATATTTTTCATAATTTACATATAACAATTTTTAATTTTATTACTAGGTTTGAAAATCATTTTTATTAATTTTAACTCTGATATTTTTTCTATTAGCTTCAAATTTTTTTCTGTGTTTGATGCTTTTTGAGTGTACTCGGTTTCTCCAAAGTCTGAATGATGATGGTTTAAGAGATTTTCGCATAATTTTAATTACCTCATTTTCTGATTTTCCAGTTTTCTTCTTAATCTCTTCAAAGGTGATTCTATCTGCCCAAGCTGCCCATATAACCCAATCTGGACTCTCTATTTTTGGCTCAGGATTTTTAACCCTTGTTTGTGGTCTGTGACTTTTTTTCATAATTTTTTAAAGAAATTTCATTAAATCATTAATGAAATTTTTATACCATGTGTTATACTGATTTTAGATAGTCCTATCTAGCCATCTTTAGCTCCCGGTTTTATAGGGCTATCAGCATTTTTCGTTAATTCAACTTCCCATTTTTTTACTAATTGGAAATTTTTGGTGTAATAATGATATTATCAATTTTTTATGAAACTAGGATTTATAGGTACAGGAAATATATCATCAGATGTGATAACCGGCATTTGCAGATCTAATTTAAAATTTAAACAAATAATAATCTCTCCAAGAAATAAAAAAAAAGCAAAAAAACTTGAAAAAAAATTTAAAAAAGTAAAAATAGCAAAAAATAATCAAGAAGTTATAAATAAATCTGATTGGGTATTTATTGGAGTTCTACCTAAGGTTGCTAATCAAATATTACCTAATTTAAATTTTAGACAAAATCAAACAGTTGTAAGTTTTGTTGCAACTTTAAATCTATCTAAACTAAAAAAAAAAATTAAACGAAAAGTAAATTTAGTAAGAGCAATACCTATGCCACCAATATCTCTAGGACTAGGTCCAATTGTAATGTATCCACCAAACGTAAAAGTTAAGAACTTTTTTAATAAAGTTGGAACTAGTATTGAAATTAAAAATGAAAAATTATCTAATAATTTTTGGGCAATTTCAGGAACAATGGCAATATTTTATGAAACTTTAAAAAATTTGTCAGACTGGTTAGTAAAAAAGAAAACTAACAGAAGAAAAGCACAAGAATATGTTACTTCACTTTATTTTGCTTTAGCTGGATTAGCATTAGAAAACTCTGATAAAAATATGAAAAAATTTGTTTCCGACTCACAAACTCCCGGAGGATTAAATTGGCAAGGAGTAAATCAATTAAGAAAAGCTGGCTATTATAAATTGTTACAAAGTTCCCTAAATAATTTGTTAAAAAGATTAAATAAATCTTAATTTATGCAGCAAAACACAAACATTTTGCAAGTTAATGGACTTTCAAAATATTTTGGGGGTTTAGCAGCAGTATCAAATTGCACACTTAATATTAAAAAAGGCTCAATTACAGGAATAATTGGACCTAATGGTTCAGGTAAGACAACATTATTCAATTTAATTGCAGGTAATTTAAAACCAAATCAAGGTAAGGTTTTATTCAATAAGGATGATATTACGGGAGTTCCTGCTTATGAGCTTTTTTCAAAAGGTATATTAAGAACATTTCAAATTGCTCATGAATTTACAAATCTTACTGTATTAGAAAATTTGATGATGGTACCTGGAAATCAAACAGGGGAAAAATTAATGAAAGTTTTAATGAGTTCCAAAATTATTAAATCAGAAGAAGAAGAAATCAAAAACAAAGCATTAGAGGTTGCTGAATTTTTGAATTTGAAGCATTTATCGAATGAGTTAGCAGGTAACTTATCCGGTGGCCAAAAAAAACTTTTAGAACTTGGAAGAACCATGATGGTGGATGCTAATCTAGTTTTATTAGATGAGGTTGGTGCAGGAGTAAATAGAACACTATTAAAAGATTTAGGAACCGCAATACTCAGACTAAATAAAGAAAGAGGGTATACTTTTTGTATGATTGAACATGATATGGATTTCATAAGCCGAATGTGTGATCCTGTTATCGTGATGTCCGAAGGCGCTGTTTTATTTGAAGGCACATCTGATGAAGTCAAAAAAAATGAGAAAGTAATTGATAGTTATTTAGGGAGAAGAAAATAAATGGCATTTTTTGAGGGAAGTAAAATGACAGCAGGATATGGAGATGGTCCAGATATTATTAGCTCTTGTACAATAAATGTTGATAAGGGAGAGATTGTTGCAATCCTAGGTCCCAATGGTGCAGGTAAATCAACAGCGATGAAAACTATGCTTGGACTACTTAATCTAAAATCTGGCAGTATTTTGATTAATGGTGAGGATATAACAAATTTGTCACCACAAGATAGAGTCAAAAAAGGAATATCTTTTGTTCCTCAAAGTAAAAATGTATTTGCTGAGTTGACCGTAAAGGAAAATTTAGAAGTGGGTGCATTTTTAAGAACGGATAAATTGGATAAAATCCTAAATGATATTTATGACTTATTTCCTATTTTGAAGGAGAAACAATCACAAATAGTTGGAGAGCTATCAGGTGGTCAAAGACAACAGGTTGCACTTGGACGTGCGTTGATGATTAAGCCTTCAGTATTAATGTTAGACGAACCTACAGCTGGTGTATCTCCAATTGTGATGGACGAGTTATTTGAACATATCATTAAAGTAAAAAAAACTAATGTTGCAATAATAATGGTAGAACAAAATGCTAAACAGGCTCTAAGTATTTCTGATAGAGGTTATGTTTTAGTAACTGGTCAAAACAAGTTTGAGGGATCAGGCAACGAACTTTTAAATGATCCAGAAGTTAGAAGATCTTTTTTAGGAGCTTAAATGGATTTTATAAATGCAATTGTATTACTTTTAAATTATACAGTAATTCCAGCGCTTACATATGGATCCCAGCTAGCATTAGGTGCGATATTTGTAACGTTAGTCTACGGTATTTTAAGGTTTGCTAATTTTGCAACTGGGGACATGATGTCATTTGGAACAATGGTTGCTGTACTTATAACATTTTATTTTCAATCTTTAGGAATTAGTTTTGGTTTTTTGCCTACTGCCTTACTAACAATACCACCCGCGATTTTAGCGATGATTTTTTACATGTTATTTATTGATAAGTTTGTATTTAGTTATTATCGAGTTAAAAAAAGCCCACCTGTTCAATTAGCGATGGTAAGCGTTGGTGTAATGTTCGTTACACAAGCAATAATAAGGATAATTATAGGACCATTTGACAGAAGATTTTTTGATGGGGAAAAATTCATTTTAAAAGCTAATGAATTTAAGGAAATGACTGGGTTAAATGAAGGTTTAACAATCAAATCTACCCAAGCAATAACAATTTTTGTTACTGTAATTGTTGTTTCAATAATGTTTTGGTTTTTAAATAGAACCAAAACTGGAACAAGCATGAGAGCTTATTCAGACAATGAAGACTTAGCTTTACTCTCTGGGATAGATCCAAAAAAAGTTGTTCTAATCACTTGGATTATTGCAGGTATCCTAGCAACTATTGGTGGAGTACTTTATGGTTTAGATAAGAGTTACAGACCTTTTGTTTATTTTAATAATATGTTGCCAATTTTTGCAGCAGCGATTGTTGGTGGAATTGGGAATCCATTTGGAGCTTTTCTTGGAGGCTATGTAATTGCATTTGCAGAAATTTTAGTTACTTATGCTTATAAAAAATTTTTTGCATATTTATTGCCAGAATTCATGGAACCAGATTCCCTTATGCAATTATTATCAACCGACTATAAATTTGCAGTATCATTTTCCATTTTGGTTATTGTGCTACTTTTTAGACCATCAGGAATATTCAAGGGTAAAACTCTATGATGCAATACAAAAATATAATTGCTGCCTACTCAATAATGATATTATTGATTATTGCTGTTGGAGTACTACAGTCTTGGACTATAGCTCTTACAATTTTAAACTATTGTTTAATATCTGCTGTAATGACAATAGGGGCAAATATTCAATGGGGTTATGCTGGTCTAATTAATTTTGGAATTATGGGTTACACCGCCCTAGGAGGTTTGGCGGCAGTTTTAGTAAATGTGCCACCTGTTAAAGAAGCTTGGAAAGCCGGGGGATTAGGTATGGTTGTTTCTTTAATTCTTATAATATCTGGTGTTTATATAATCCGTAGAGTTCTAAGAAAATTCGAAAATTCAAAAAAAAGAAATTATATAGTTGCTGTAATTATTATTATAGGTTTTGTAATCGTAAGATATATTTCTGGTCCAGCAATTGAAAATATAGAAGCTGTTGACCCAGCCAAAACAGGGTTTCTTGGTGGATTAGGTTTACCAATAATTTTCTCATGGATAGTTGGTGGTTTATTTGCTGCAGGTATAGCTTTCATAGTCGGTAAAATTGCACTTGGACTAAGAGCAGACTATTTAGCGATAGCAACTTTACTTATAGCTGAAATTATAGTTTCAATAATTAAACATGAGGATTGGTTAGCAAGAGGTGTAAAAAATGTTATTGGTTTAAAAAGACCGGTTCCTTACGAAGTTGATTTACAAGGCTCAACATGGTTTATAGATTTAGTAGAAAAATTTCATTCAAAAAAATTATATGTAATAACCTCCTTGACTGAAAGACAAGATGTTTTAAATCAATTAGTAATTGATGCATCTTCAGTTTACGTAAAATTGTGTCTTGCAGGTCTATTTTTGACCGTTGTAATAATTTTATTAATTCTTACTCAAAAAGCATTGTATTCACCCTGGGGAAGAAAGATGAGAGCTATAAGAGATAATGAAGTGGCTGCAAATGCAATGGGAAAAAATGTAGTCAAAGAACATTTATTAATATTTATTTTGGGTTCAGCAATAGTTGGAATAGCTGGTGCTATGATGGTTACAAATGATGGCTTATTCACACCGGGTAGTTATAGACCTATGAGATACACATTTGTAATATGGGTAATGGTAATTGTAGGTGGTACTGGTAATAATTTTGGTGCAATTCTTGGTGGTTTTGTTGTTTGGTTTTTATGGGTAGAAGCTGCACCAATTGCTCTATTTTTTATAAATTTTTTTACTGCACACCTAGAAGAAACTAATGCAGTTAAACAACATTTAATTCAAAGTGCTGCATATTTTAGATTCTTACTAGTTGGAATTGGACTTTTGATTATAATGAGATACCGTCCCAAAGGATTAATACCAGAGAAAATAAATATTAAATAATTTATGTTTTTTTACATTCTAACAGGCATTGCAATTGGGATTATTATTTATCTGGGAGATAAATACATATTTTAATGAATAAAAATCTTATTTTACTAACATTAAGTCAGATATTTAGTTTTACAGCAGCTCCAGTTACTGTTTTTTTAAGTGGAATTATAGGATCTCAAATAAGTCCTATGAAATCATTAGCGACTTTACCTATGTCAATCTCTGTTGTTGGAATAGCTATTGGTGCAATTGTAGCTACAAAAATTATGAGCTTAGTAGGAAGAAAACTTGGTTTTATTTATGCATCAATTGGTAATGCATTATTTTCAATTTTGGCAGCTTATTCAATATTTAATCAGAATTTTTATATTTTTTGTTTTGCTAACTTTTTTATAGGTATTGGAATGGCCTTTACTCATCAATATCGTTTTGCTGCTGCAGAAAGTGTAACGAAAGATATGGCTCCAAAAGCGGTTTCGATCCTATTGTTTGGAGGTATCATCTCAGCCTTTTTAGGACCAAGTTTAGCCAACTATTCAAAAGATTTAGTTAGTGAGAATTTGTACGTAGGGTCATATTTATCTTTAGCAGTTTTAACATTTATACCCGCAATTCTTTTTTTGTTTTATGAAAGCAAAACAATTAACAAAGAAAATATTAATTATACTGGAAGAAGTTATTTAGAATTAATTTCTCAACCAAGATTTATTCAAGCGCTAGCAGCATCAGCATTTGGATATGCAATAATGACTTTTTTAATGACAGCAACACCTATAAGCATGCATGTTATGGAAAAAATGAGTTTAAGTAATACAGGTATTGTAATTCAGTTTCATGTTGCCTCAATGTTTTTGCCATCACTTGTAACAGGATATCTAATTAAAAAAATAGGCCATAGCAACGTAATCTATATTGGTATATTTTTTTACAGTATTACTTTGTTTATAAGTATTTTTGATCAAACTTTTTTTAATTATTTGTTTGCTCTTATTTTTTTAGGTATAGGCTGGAATTTTTTATTTATTTCAGGGACAAGTTTACTTGTGCTTACATACGAAGAAAAAGAAAAATATAAAGCACAAGGCTTAAATGATTTTATTGTTTACTCAGTTCATGCATTAGGCAGTTTATCAGCAGGAGTATTTATTGCTTTAACAAGCTGGAAGATAATGAACTTAATTTGTATTCCTTTTATGATATTAATTATATTAGCAAGTATAAGAGCTGATATATCAAATAAACAAAACCCTAGCGTCGAAAAACGCTAGGGTTTTTAAAATAAAAATTATCTTTGTTTTTTAGTTTTAAACTTACCGCCTTTAATTTCTTTCTCTAGGAAAGAACCAAAAGCTTCACCAACATCAGTAAATTCTACTCCTGTTGCTCCTTCATAATTTATAGCTTTTCCTTTAGCTAGTAAATCAAGAGCTTTTTTAAGTTGGCCTGGATAGATTTTTGTTCCGGGTGCATTCGCAACAGACATTACATTTTTTTGAATAGTATTTCTGTCTGCTTTACCACCAGCTTGCATTGCAAGTGTAATTAATGCAGCTGCATCGTAAGATTCACCTGTGTATGGTCCTGATGAATCAATACCAGCAGACTTAGCTACTTTTGCAAATACTCCAGCACCTTTTCCAGTTGATCCCGGTATAGATCCAAATGATTTATTTAAAGCTTTACCAAAAGAATCTGTAAGAGAGTCTCCAATCATACCATCAGATAAAATAAATTTATCAAACGCGCCTGAATCTAAAGATCCTTGAATAATACCTTTTCCACCTTGATCAAGATATCCAATAACTGCAACGGCGTCTCCACCTGCAGAAGCTAATGTTGCAACTTCAGATGAATAATCTGCTTTACCATCTTCGTGAGCTGCAACTGTTGTTACTTTAATACCATGAGCTTTAACTGCAGCAGAATATACATCTGCAAGTCCTTTTCCATAGTCGTTATTTGTATAAGTTATTGCAACGCTTTTAACTCCTCTATCTTTAGTTATATCTGCAAGAATTTGTCCTCCTCTTGCATCTGATGGCGCAGTTCTAAAAAAATAACCCCTATCATTAATATCTGTTAGTCCAGGAGATGTAGCTGATGGTGAAATCATAACAACTCCATTCGGTACAGCAACTTTTTCTGCAATTGCTCCAGTGACTCCTGAACAATCTGCTCCCATAATTGCAACAGCTCCACCAGAAACTAATCCTTCAGCGGCTGTAACAGCTGCAGCTGAGTCCACACAAGTCGAGTCTGCTCTTGTTACTGATATTTTTTTACCCCCAAGTAATGAGCCTGAGTCTGAAGCTTCTTTGAAAGCAAGTTCTGCAGACTCTGCCATTGCGGGTGTAAGTGATTCAATTGGACCAGTGAAACCTAAAATAATACCCATTTTAATTCCGTGTCCATCTGCATTAGAATTTGTGACCATAGAAGATACAAATAAAAATACAGCAATTATTAATTTTCTCATTTTTCCTCTAATTTGTTAGTATTTATAAAAAATCAATTTAAGGACGATTAAATTTAATTTTCAACATTAAAATTATTATATATTTTGATGGTAAAATGCTGGTATTTTATCCAAAAAAGAAACCTTAAACATGAAAAAATTGTGGCGAGCATCAAAAAATCAAATTTTGAATTCAAATTTGATGCAGTATGAAAAATTCATAAAAGATAAATATCATCTTAATTTCAAAAGTAATTACGATAAAATATTTAACTGGAGTATAAAATATAAAGGAAATTTTTGGGACAGTATTTGGGATTTCTGTAAAGTTAAGGGACTTAAAGGAAAAAATAAAATTAAAAATTCAAAAATTTTTTATAAAAATTTATTTTTAACTGACTACAAATTAAACTTCGCTGAAAACATCTTGGTCAAAAGTGACAATTCAAAAGCTATTACATTCATAAGTGAAAATGGGTTTAGAGAAGAAAGATCATGGTTTCAGTTAAATCAAAATGTGAGCAAGATAATTTCGTATTTTAATAAAATAGGTATTAAAAAAGGTGATAGAGTGTCTGCATACTTACCAAATATAATTCAAACTGTTGAAAGCTTTGTTGCTACTTCTGCAATTGGAGCAATATGGTCATCTTGTTCTCCAGATTTTGGTTTAAATGGTCTGATTGAAAGATTTGCTCAAATAAAGCCAAAAATTTTAATTATTGGTGATAGATATTATTATAACGGAAAAGAAATAAATGTTATTGAAAGACTTCCGGATATATTAAAAAGAATTAAATCAATTAAACATGTTTTAGTAATTAATTACCCTGGAAAAAAATATCTAAATTTTAAAAAATCTGAAGGAATAAAATTTAAATTCTGGAAAGATATTGAAAAATATTCCTCATCATCAATTAATTTTAAAAAATTTAATTTTAATACTGAAATTGCTATCCTTTACTCAAGTGGAACGACTGGTAAACCTAAATGCATATGTCACAGATCAGGTGGTATACTGTTACAACATTTAAAAGAGCATCAGCTTCATTCAAATATAAAAGAAAATGATAATATTTTTTATTTTACAACATGTGGATGGATGATGTGGAACTGGCTAGTAACCTGTCTAGGTTCTAAGGCGTCTATCGTTTTATTCGATGGATTTCCAATGTTTAAACAAAAAGATTTACTGTTAAAAATTGTTAGTAAAGAAAAAATCACACTTTTTGGCGTAAGTGCAAAATATATAGATGCTTTAAAAAAAAGTAATATTTCAAATAATTTTGATTTAAAAAAACTAAATACAATATGTTCGACTGGATCTCCCTTATCAAAAGAAGGATTTGAATATGTATATAAAAAAATTAAAAAAAATGTTCATCTTGCATCAATTTCTGGTGGCACAGATTTAGTTTCATGTTTCGTGCTTGGAAATATTTATAAACCTGTAATTTCAGGAGAAATACAATCAAAAGGCTTAGGAATGGATGTGGATATTTTAAATGAAAGCGGTAAATCAGTAAAGAATATAAAGGGAGAGTTGGTTTGTAAAACTCCATTTCCTTCAATGCCAACAAAGTTTTGGAATGATAAACATAATAAAAAATTTCAAAATGCCTACTTTAACAGATATAAAAATATTTGGCATCATGGAGACTATGGAGAGATAAAAAATTCAGGTGGGTTTTTAATTTATGGCAGATCTGATGCCACTTTAAATCCTGGTGGCGTAAGACTGGGCACAGCAGAAATATATTCCGAAGTAGAAAAATTTAAAGAAATAAAAGAATCGATTGTTGTGGGTCAATCTTGGGATAATGATATCAGAATAATTTTATTTGTTATTCTTAATAACGGGGTGGTACTAAATGATGAATTAATAAAAAAAATTAAACAACAGATCAGAATAAATGCTTCACCAAGACATGTTCCAAATAAAATATTTAAAGTAAACGACATTCCGAGAACCAAAAATGGAAAAATTGTAGAATTAGCGGTGAAAAATATAATAGAAGGTAACACAATTAAAAATAAAGAAGCGCTGGCAAATCCTGAAGTTTTAGAGGAATATACACAAATAAAAGAATTGTATGAATTTAAAAAAAATTGATCCGAAATTTTCAAAAAAAACAAACCCTAGGATTGGTTTGATTGCTTTAGCCTCAGATTTTATAATTGAAAAAGATTTTGCAGATGTCATCAAAGATAAAGATATAGATTTTTTTGTTAATCGTATAAAGACATATGACCCTTTAACAAAAGAAAATTTAATTAAAATGTCAGAAGATCTTACAAATGTTACAAATGATATTTTGCCAAATGAGAAAATCGATTGTGTTGTTTATGGTTGTACATCTGGAACAATTGCAAGCGGTTATGAAACTATTGAAAAAAAGATAAAAAATGCAAAACCTTCATCAAAAGTTACAACTCCTAGCACTGCAGCCATAGCTGCATTAAAAAAATTGAATATTAAAAAAATTTCTATTTTTACTCCTTATCCCCAAAAATTGAATAATCAGGTTGTCTCTTTTTTCAAGGATGAGAAATTTCAAGTAACATCAAATTCATATTTAGATATTGATTCCGATAGTGATATTTGGAAAGTAGACCCAGATTTTTTATATGAGGTTTTAACAAATATGGATCATGGAGATGCTGATGCAGTATTTATTTCCTGTACGGCTCTCCCAGTTCTTCAAATTATTCAAAAACTTGAAAAAAACCTGAATAAATTTGTTCTTTCTAGCAATCAAGTTTTAATCTGGGATACGTTAGAAAAGATTGATCAAAATAATTCTATATCTGGTTTTGGAAAGTTATTTAATTCAAATTAACCATGTCCTTTACAAAAGATGAATATAAAGAAAGATTAAAAAAAACAAAGCAATCTATGCATCAAAAAGGTATAGAATTGCTAATATCCCAAGATACCAATAATATGAATTATCTTACCGGATATGATGCATGGTCTTTTTATTATTCTCAATGTGTACTTGTTCATGTTGATTTAGAGGAACCGATTTGTTTTGTTAGGGCCCAGGATGCTGGAGGCGCTTATATTAAGACATATTTAAAAAGGGAAAATATTATAATTTATAAAGAAAAGTATATTCATACATGGCCAACACACCCATACGACGCATTAATCGATTTTATTAAACAAAGAAAATGGGAAAAATCAAATATTGGTGTTGAAATGGATAGTCATTACTTTACTGCATTTTGTTACGAAAAGTTAAAACAAGGATTACCAAATGCAAAGATCAAAGATTCTAAAAGATTAGTTAATTGGGTAAGATTAATAAAGTCAGATGCAGAAATAAATCTAATGAAGGGAGCTGCAAAGATTTCCGAAAATGCAATGAAAGTTGCAATGGATAGCATAAATCCTGGAGTAAGACAGTGTGATGCAGTAGCAGAAATTCAAAGGGCTTTATTTAGAGGAACTCCAGAAATTGGTGGAGAATATGCAAGTATTGCTGTTTTATTACCCACAGGTAAAGGTACATCTGCATCACATTTAACAGCTACAGATGAAAAATTTGTGAAAGGAGAGGCGACTGTTGTTGAATTATCTGGAGTAACCAAAAGGTATCATTGTCCAATGGCAAGAACAGTCCATCTTGGAAAACCAGAGCAAAAAAAAATAGACGCAATGAAAGCAACAAACGAAGCTTTAAATGAAGGAATATCTGCAGCTAAACCTGGAAACACAGCAGATGACGTTGCTCAAAAATTTTGGGGAGTTCTTGATAAATATAATATTAAAAAAGAGTCTAGAACAGGATATTCAATTGGAATTGGATATCCTCCTGATTGGGGTGAACATACTTTAAATATTTATAAAGGTGATAAAACTATTTTAAAACCAAATGTTTGTTTTCATATGATTGCTGTAATGCAATTTGGTGATTGGGGTGTTGAAGCATCAGAGTCTGTAAGAATTACAGACAAAGGAAGTGAGTTATTTTGTAATTTCCCCAAAGACTTGCATATAAAATAACTTGAAAAAACATCACACAAATGTTTTAAAACACGCTTATGACTAAGAATTCAGAATTCGTCAAATTTGATAAAGTTGATAAAAGTTATGATGGCAAAGTTTTAGTTGTTAAAGATCTTAATTTAGACATTTCAGAAGGTGAATTTATAACAATGCTTGGACCATCTGGCTCTGGAAAGACAACTTGTCTTATGATGTTAGCTGGTTTTGAAACTCCAACAAATGGAGAAATTTATTTAGACTCAAATCCAATTTCAAATATTCCTCCACATAAAAGAGGAATTGGAATGGTATTTCAAAATTATGCACTGTTTCCACATATGACTGTTTATGAAAATTTAGCTTTCCCTTTAAAAGTAAGAAAAGTTTCAAAAGACGAGATAGATAAAAAAGTTGATAAAGCACTATCTATGGTTTCTCTAACTGGTTTTGAAAATAGAATGCCAGGGCAATTATCAGGTGGACAACAACAAAGGGTTGCTGTAGCTCGTGCATTAGTTTTTGATCCGGCTGTTGTTTTAATGGATGAGCCATTAGGCGCTCTAGATAAAAATTTGAGAGAAAGCATGCAGTATGAGATTAAACATATTCATGAAAGTATCGGAGTTACTGTAGTTTATGTTACCCACGATCAGGGTGAAGCATTAACTATGTCAAACAGAATTGCTGTTTTTAATGATGGTAAGGTTCAACAACTTTCATCACCCGACAAATTATATGAGGAACCAGTGAATTCTTTTGTAGCAGAATTTATTGGGGAAAATAATACTTTCCAGGGTGAGGTATCAGATATTTTTGATGGAAAATGCAAAGTTAAATTAAAAGAAGGTGAAATAGTTGCTAATCCAATAAATGTTAAAGCAAAAGGTGATAAAACTACTGTTTCTATAAGACCTGAAAGAGCTCTTATAAACCCATCTCAAAAAATGGATAATAATTACAAGGGGAAAATTGAGGAAGTTATTTATCATGGTGATCATACCCGTGTAAGACTTAACGTTCTTGGAAATTCTGAATTTATTTTAAAAGTTCCAAATAGTTCACAAAATATCGATATAAAACTTGGGAATACAATTAATATTAGTTGGAACTCAACCGATGCAAGAGCTTTAGACCCAAAATAAACCAATTTAGAATTATTCTTAATATAATCAGCCCTAATCCACTTAATTTTTTGTAAATACTTGGTTGACTCCGTTTTTTTTACTTGTTGTAATTATGTTTTTAAAAAAAACGTTTAAACGGAGGATAAATGAAAAAATTAAGTAAATTATTACTTACCCTTTCTTTTGCTCTTTCAATAACTTCATCAGCATTTGCAGTTACAGTTGCATCTTGGGGTGGAGCATATACCGAAAGTCAAAAATTAGGATATGGTGATCCTACTGCTAAGAAACTTGGTGTACCTATTAACTGGGTGGATTATTCTGGTGGATTATCAGAAATTAAAGCACAAAAAGAAGCTGGTGCAATTACATGGGATATAATCGATGTATTTGCAATGGATACTATTACTGGATGCGACGAAGGTTTATTTGTCGAATTTGATTTTGATAAAGACTTTCCTGCCGCTCCAGACGGAACTCCAGCGAGTAAAGATTTCTTTGCTCCAATGCCAAGTAAGTGTGCTGTAGGAAATATTTTATATTCTTGGACTTACGCTTATAATACTGAAAATGTAAAAGGTACTCCAAAAACTATAAAAGATTTCTTTAACACAAAAAAATTTCCTGGAAAAAGAGCAATATACAAAAGTGCTTTAACAAATTTAGAAATTGCTTTAGCAGCCGATGGTATTAAACCAGGAAAAGGTGGAGCAAAAATCTATGAAGCTTTAGAAACAGAAAAAGGTGTTGATAGAGCAATGAATAAGATCAAAAAACTTTGCACAGACCCTCAAGGTGGATGTGTATTTTGGTCTGCAGGTGCTCAACCACCAGAACTTTTAATGAGTGGTGAAGTTGTAATGGCAACTGGTTGGAATGGTAGATTCTTTAACGCAATCGTTGGAGAAGGTGCACCATTAAAACAAGTTTGGGATGGTCAAGGTCTTGACTATGAATATTTTGTTTTAGTCAAAGGTGGACCAAACGAAGCTGATGCTAAAAAAGCATTAGCTGAGATGACAAGTACAGAAGGTTTAGCAGGAAGTGCTAAATATATAGCATACGCACCTTGGAGAAAATCATCTTTAAAAATTATGGAAGCAGGTGAGCCGTGGTACAAAGACGGTAAAACAAACATGGTTCCAGAAATGCCAACTGCACCAGGAAACACAAAAAATTACTTCCTAGTTGATCCAATTTACTGGGCCGATAATGGTACAGAACTTGGAGAAAAATGGGAAGCAATGAAAGCTGGACTATAATTTAAGTTTTAAAGACTAAAATTATATAATATATTTAGGGCGGTTTTAATAACCGCCCTTTTTATTTTATGAGCAGTGAAATTAAAAAAATATTAACTACTGACGGAATTCCTTTAGAGGTAAGCTTAAAAAAAGCAGAAAAAAAAAATAAAATAAAAGCTTTTCTTTTAGTAGCTCCATTGTTACTTTTTTTAATAATTACTTACATTTTTCCAATAGGTGAAATGCTTTTTAGAAGCGTAGATGATCGAATGGTCACAAATATGCTTCCAAAAAC
>CACNHI010000015.1 GCA_902620265.1 uncultured Pelagibacteraceae bacterium
ATTTAAATGTGACTCGGATAAAGTAATTTGTGGATCTGGATCAGATGAGATTATTCAAATGCTATGCCAACTATTTTTGACAAAAGGAGATCATGTCATTGTTCCAGAATTTAGTTTTTTAATGTATAGGATTTATGCATCTATATCAGGAGCTAAAGTTCTTTTTTCGAAAGAAAAAAATTACAAGATCTCGGTAGATAACATAATTAAAAAAGTAAACAAAAAAACGAAAATCGTTTTCCTGGCGAATCCCAACAATCCTACAGGTACGTATTTATATAAAAATGAATTAATTAATTTAAGAAAAAGATTAAGAAAAGATATTTTGCTGGTAATAGACGATGCATATTATGAATACATGAAAGATAAAAATTATGCATCAGGCTTGAAAATTTTCAAGAATTCTAAAAATGTTTTTATATTAAGAACGTTTTCTAAAATTTATGGATTAGCAGCTTTAAGAATTGGATGGGGATATGGTGATAAGAAAATTATAGATGCTTTGAATTTTATTAAACCACCATTTAATGTTAATGAAATCGCTCAATTATGTGCAATAGAAGCGTTAAAGGATAATAAATTTATTAATAAATCAATCAAACATAACTTGTATTGGAGTAAAAAAATTAAAAAGAATCTAGAAAAATTTGATATTTACTCAAATAAAATTAGTGCTAACTTTCTTTTGTTAAGTTTTAATCATTGCAAATTATCAGCAGTAGCATTTGAAAAAAAATTAGAAAAAAGAGGTATTATACTTAGAGAAATGAATTCATATGGAATTGATAATCATTTAAGATTAACCATTGGAAATAACTCAGAAAATCAATTATTTCTGAGCGAATTAAAAAAAATATTTAAAAATGTTTAATAAAATTCTAATTGTTGGATGTGGATTGATTGGCTCCTCAATTTTGAGGGCCTCAATAAAAAAAAAAATATCAAAAAAAGTTTATATTTTAGAAAAATCAAATAGTCATATTAAGCAAATTAAAAAACTAAAATTAAAGTGCGAAATTTTGAAAGATCTTAAAACACAAATTCCTAATTTAGATATGATAATTTTTTGTACGCATTTAAGTGAATATACTAAAATTTTAAAAAAATTTGATAAATATATTGGCAGAAATACTATCATTACAGATGTTGGATCATCCAAAGAAAAAATTTTAAAAAATATAAAAACTAATATTGGAAAAAAAGTTAATTGGGTTTCAAGCCATCCAATAGCAGGTTCTGAGGTTAGTGGACCTAAATTTGGTGATGAAAATTTATTTTTAAATAAATGGTGCGTTTTAATTAAAGACAAAAATACAAAAAAAAAACACATAAAAATAATATCAAAGTTTTGGAGTAAAATCGGAAGTAAAATTGTTTTTATGAACTCAAAAGAGCATGACCATATTTTTTCAATTACAAGCCATATACCACATCTGGTTGCTTATAATATGGTTAAAACTGCAATGAATTTTGAAAAGAAAAAAAAATCCAATATTGTAAAATTTAGCGCTGGAGGTTTAAGAGATTTTACAAGAACAGCTGCCTCAAATGAAGTTATGTGGAAAGATATTTTTTTAAACAATAAAGAAAATATCATTAAAGGCATTGATCTTTTTATGAATAATATGCGTGAGTTTAAAAGATTAATTAATATGAAAAATGAAAAAAAATTAATTAAAATAATGAAAGACTCAAAAAAAATTCGAAAAAAGATAATTTCCTCAAAACAAGATGTAAATTTACCTGACTTTGGTAGAAGATAATGCTTTCTCTAAGTCCTGAATATAATTTTTAAATTTCGCAGTTCCTTTTAGAGAACTTTTATAAATAGGTTGTCTGGCTTGATTAAAGCTAATAGTTTTTATCAATCTTTTATTATTATAAAACTCTAAACATTTATCTTGCCATTCTAACCCACACAAATTGATAATTTCTTTTATCTTATTTTCTGAATTATTAATTAAATCTTCATAATCAAGATCATAAATTTCTTGCTCAAAATATTTTTTCCAAAAAACCATTAGGTTTTGGTAAATCTTATAGTATTTTGCTAAGTCATTTATATCATTGGAAAATAACATACCCGAAAAGTCGTTCTTATATATTGACCAACTATTTTCTAATGCATTCCTTTTACAATGAATTATAACCGAATTTGGAAACATGATTTTAATTAATCCAATCCATCTAAAATTAAGTGGCGCTTTATCAGTTATAACATCCAGTTTTGTCATTTTTTTAATTATATCTAAATAACTTTCTCTATATTTTGTGAGCACTTCCTCTAAATTAGGAATTTCATTATAATTATTTATTATATTTTTTAGGTAAGTATCCAAAAGTGGTAGTTCCCCAGCACCATAAACTTTATCGTGGCTTGATAAAATTTGCTCAACTAAAGAAGTTCCAGTTCGTGGCATTCCCACAACAAATATCATTTTTTTTTTATTCGTATTTTTTAAAAATTTATTAATTTTCAACTTTTTTTGAAATTCTTTTATTTTTTCAAAAAATTTTATCTCATTCTCAATATTAAATTTCGTAAATTCCTTTTTTATTTCATTGGCTCTTTTTATTTGTTTATATGATTTTTCATATTCCCCAGTATCTTCGTATATTTTTCCTAATGCAAAAGCTAATTCTTTAATTTCTAATTTATGAAGGTTTTTATTTTTTATTTTTTCCTCTAATAAAGTTATATATTCATCATTTTTATTATATTTTTTTAAAGTGGATAAATTTTTGTAAGCTTTAGTAAAATTTTTATTTATATTTAAAGTTTTATGGAAATATTTTTCAGCATCTTCATATTTTCCTGAATTTTTAAGAAAGCAGGCATAGTTGAAATTTGTTTCTAAAACATTTTCGTTAATGCTCAACGCTTTTAAATAAAGTTTTTCACATTCTTCTGAATTATTAATTTCATCATATAAACCTGCAAGGTTATTAATTGTATTGATAAATCTTGGATTTATTTTTAAAACCCTATTAAAATAATCTTCAGCTTTTAAATAATCTTTTTTTTTGTAATACCCCAATCCAATATTATTTAAAAAATTTGTGTTATCCTTACTCCTTTTTAAAGCATCACTTAATAAATCAATTGATTTATCATATTCTCCTTTTGCCTGATATGTTAAAGCCAAAAGATTATATAATGCCTCTTGTTTCGGGAATTTTTTAATTAAATAATTTGTTTCAAAAATTACCTCTTCATAATGACCAGTTTTCATTTTTTTTACTAAAATATTAAATTTTTCTTTTAAGTTCATATTTTTAAATTCTTATAATTCTTTTGACTTTTAGTTTTGCGGTTTCATTAATTAATGCAATTGTTTTTTTTATATCCATTATCAGCACTTTTTTTTTGGGTCCATAAGCATGAATTAGTCTTTTTTTATCTAAACAAATAGCAACATGACCTTTCCAGTAAATAATATCACCTTTTGAAAAATCAATTATTTTTTTTTTTCCTTTTTTAAATAA
The DNA here is from genome assembly GCA_902620265.1 of uncultured Pelagibacteraceae bacterium. Taxonomy (GTDB): domain Bacteria; phylum Pseudomonadota; class Alphaproteobacteria; order Pelagibacterales; family Pelagibacteraceae; genus Pelagibacter. The sequence goes on from CACNHI010000015.1 coordinate 3,487, forward strand.
TATTTGATCTTTGGTATCTCTTGGGAAAAATTTGTTATTATATAAATAAAATAATTGGATAAGGGCGGAGCAATCTATTCCTTTAAAGGATTTACCTCCCCATATATATCTACAGTTTTTAAAGTAATTTAGAATTTTCACAAAATTTACATCTTTATGATTTATTGGTTTTAGATCTTTTTTTTTAATCCACTTTCCTTTTTCAAATTCTATAAAATTTTTTTTTTTACTTAAGACAGGCAGTCTACTGTTGAATGTAAGAAAGTCTTTTGTTTTATTTTGAGAAAATATTCTAGTTTTTAATTTACAAGTTTTGAATATTATTTTTAATTTTTTTTTAAGTTTTTCTTTTTTGATATAACCAGAATAATTATCACTTAGTGTTCTAATTTTTATCCATTTATTTTTGGTCCCAAGGACTCTGATTTTTTCACCATAAATAATCTGACTACTTACTTCAGAATTAGTTGATGGTCTTTTATAAATATTCCTTATTATTGAGGTTGAATACAATTCAGTCATTTAGTTTAATTTTACTTTTTATTATATAAAGAAGTACAAGTGATGGAATTACCATCATAGCTGTAATTATAAAAAATATTCCCCAATCACCATTTAACCAATCAACCAAAGCTCCTGAAGAAGATGCAAGTGTTGTTCGTCCAGCTGTTCCTAAAGAGGCAAGAAGAGCGTATTGAGTAGCGGTGTAATTTCTGTCAACTAACAAGGATATAAAGGCAACAAATGCTACAGTAGCAAAAGCGGCAGCCATATCATCTAAAATTACAGCAATCGCAAATAATAAATAAGATTTATCGCTCCATGCTAAAAAGGAAAAAAGAACGTTTGTTAATGCCATCAATATTCCAGCTAAAAACATTGACTTAATAACACCAGACCTAATCGCGAACATACCACCTAATAGTGTGAAGATAACTGTTGTGATCCATCCAAAAGTTTTTGAATAAAGAGCTATGTCAGATTTTGAAAAACCAATTTCCTTATAAAAAATCACTGACATTCTTCCTAAAAAAGCTTCCCCTATTTTAAAGAGAAAAATAAAACTTATAATTCCAATAGCTATTCCTTTTCCATTATTTTTAAAAAAACTTATTAAAGGTCCTAAAATTGTTGAGGATATCCAAGCTAAAAATTTAGTAAATAAATTATTATAATTCAATTTTTGTAAAATTTTTTTATCTAATTCAAGATGTGAATTTTTGATATTTAAAAAATTTCGTTCATTTATAAATAAGATTCCAATATTTAATAAGATAACAATTACTCCTAGGCCTAAAAAAGATAATTGCCAATAATTTTCTAGACCTAAATTTTCTAAATAATCTGCCAATGTAAGAGCAATAACACCTCCTAATTTATAACCTGACCACCAACCAATGACTGCTACAGCGGCTCCTGCAGCCATAGCTTCTTTTTCATTTTTTTGTATTTGTTCTATTCTTAAAGCGTCAACTGTTATGTCTTGTGTCGCGGAAGCTAGTGCAATTATTAATCCCGCCCCAATTACTAAGTTCAAATTTTGCAGAGGGTTTATAAAGCTCCAGAATATTAATCCAAGTAAAATTATTGTTTGCATTAAAAAAATCCAAGATTTTCTATGGCCGATTTTTTTTGTCAAAAAGGGTATCTGAATTCTGTCAATTAATGGCGCCCAGAAATAATTAAAAGCATAGACTGCAAAAATTAAACCAGCCCATCCAATTGTAGATCTTGATAAGCCTTCTTCTTTTAACCATAAACTTAAACTACTTCCGATAATTACCCAAGGAAAACCACTTATAGCTCCTAACAGTAAAATTTTTAACATTCTCATGTCAAAATAGAATTTTACGGTATCAAAAAATTTTTTTTCTTTTTTTATTTCAATCATTTTTTCCAAAACGACGGTAAAAATAAAACTAATATAGCAAATAATTCCAGTCTACCTAATATCATACCCGCACTTAAAATCCATTTAGAAGCATCAGATAATGTTGAAAAATTTCCATTTGAGCCAATTACAGACCCAAGTCCTGGACCAACATTAGATATTGATGTGGCAGCAGCAGAAATCGAGGTTATAAAATCTAAACCAGTTATAGATAGGAGTGCTGTTATAAAAAAGAAAATCAAAATATATAAGTATATAAAAGAGATAATTGAAGCTAAGAATTTATCATCAACATTATTATTTTCGTATTTTATTACAAAAATTCCTCTTGGATAAATAATTTTTTTTAGCTGGGTCATTACAAACTTATATAAAATTTGAACTCGAAAAATTTTTATTCCACATGTAGTAGATCCTGCACAACCTCCAATAAACATTAAGATTAAAAAATAAAATAACGAAAAACTTCCCCATTGGTCAAACTGGCCAGTTACATATCCAGTGCCAGTTAAAATTGATATTGAGTTAAAAATTACTGATCTTAAATCTGTTAAACCAAAATTTTCGAGTTTAAAAAATAAATAAATTAAAATTATTAGAATCGATATTATTATTATTTTTATAAAAGTTGTTACTTGTGTATCATTTAAAAAAACTTTCTTATTACCATTTAAAAATTTTATATATGCAATAAATGGTATACTCCCCAGTATAATAAATAAAATTGCAGTTATTTCAATTTTTACATTATTAAAATACCCAATAGATTCATTATAATTAGAGAAACCACCTGTAGCAATTGTTGTCATGGAATGTGTTAAACTATCAAAAAAATTCATTCCGAATATTTTATATGCTGCAGCACATATTAAAGTTAGTGTAAAATAAATAAAAACTAATTTTAAAGATATTTCTTTAGAAGAAGGTAAAATATCGTCAGAAGAATCTGTATTAAGAACTTTAAAAAGAAGCATTCCACCAATATTCATTATAGGCATTAAAGTAATTGCCATTACTATAATTCCTATACCTCCAAGCCATTGTAGTAGCGCTCTCCAAAGTAAAATACTTTTAGGTACAATTTCTAAATTTGTTATTACAGTTGAACCTGTTGTGGTAAGACCAGACATGCTCTCAAAAAAAGAGTCTGTGAAAGACAAATTCAAATTTGAAAAATAAAAAGGTAAAGCACCAAATATTGCAATTGTAAGCCAGGACAGTGTAGTTAGAAGAAACGCCTGTTGTAGACTGATTTTTTTATTATAATCTAGATTGGATAAAACAAACAAAACCCCAAATACGAGTGTAATTACTGAAGATGCAATAAAAGAGGAATCAAGTTCGGAAAAAACTAACTGTATTATAATTGGAATAGCCATAAATATTCCAAGAATTATTTGTAGTACACCAATAATGAAAAAAACTGTTTTATAATTGGACATTTTGTTTGGACATTATTTTATGGTAAATAAATTTCAACACTATAAGAATTAATAAAAACAACCAAATATGTGAATTTTTGAAAACTTGTGATTGATAAAGCCAATTTAGATAAGACAAATGCATGGCCTTTTATTGAGGCAAAAAAAATTCTTAATGAAAGGGAAACATCAATAAAAAAGAAAGGTAAAATTATATTGCAAACAGGTTATGGCCCTAGCGGACTTCCACATATTGGTACTTTTGGTGAAGTTGCTAGAACATCCATGATAGTAAACGCTCTGGATCAAATTACAGATTTGCCGAAAGAAATTATTACTTTTTCTGATGACATGGATGGTCTTAGAAAAGTTCCGGATAATATCCCTAATGTAAAAAAATTAGAGGATAATTTGCATAAACCTTTAACACTTGTTCCAGACCCCTTTGAAAAATATAAAAGTTTCGGTGAGCATAATAATGAGATGCTAAAAAAATTCTTAGATGAATTTAAGTTTAAGTATACTTTTAAAAGTTCGACTCATCTTTACAAGACAGGTTTTTTTAATGAGACACTCAAACTTATATTAAAAAACTATAATGGAATTATGGATATAATAATACCGACACTTGGAAAGGAAAGACAAAAAACTTATTCGCCATTTTTACCTATCTGTCCTAATTCAAAAAAAGTTTTAGAAATACCTGTAATAGAGATAGATGAAAAAAATTCAAAAATTATTTTTGATAACAAAGGTCAAAAACTTGAGTCAAGTATTTTAGATGGAAATTGTAAATTACAATGGAAAGTTGATTGGGCAATGAGATGGTATGCTTTAGATATTGATTTTGAAATGTATGGTAAAGATCTAATCGAGAGTGCGATTTTGTCTACTAAGATTATTAATTTGCTTGGAAAAAAATGCCCAAGTGGTTTTGCCTACGAGTTGTTTTTAGATGAAAAAGGAGAGAAAATTTCTAAGTCTAAAGGTAATGGAATAACAATTGAGCAATGGCTAGAATATGCTTCGCCTGAAAGTTTATCTTTGTTTATGTATCAAAACCCTAAAAGAGCAAAAAAACTATATAAAGAAATAATACCAAAATCTGTAGATGAATATTTAGACTTTATTGAAAAAGGCAAATCTCAGAATGATCTTCAAATTCTTATGAATCCAGTTTGGCATGTGCATAATTCTAAAATGCCTAAGGAAAATTACATTATGAGTTTTTCTATGTTGCTTAATCTTGTAGAAACAAGCAATGCTGATAACAAAGATCTTTTATGGAAATTTGTGAAAAAATATAAAAAAGATATTTCAGAGAAAAATCAAATCATTTTTGATAACTTAATAGGATATGCAATTAAATATTTTAACGATGTAATTAAGAAAACTAAAAAATATAAAAAACCCGACCAGGGTGAGAAAAAAGCCTTAGAGGCCCTGATAAATACTTTAGATGATTGTAGTGATGACATGAAACCAGAGGATATCCAAACAAAAATTTATTCTGTTGGAAAAGAAAACGGTTACAAGGAAAATTTACGTGATTGGTTCAAATTAATTTATGAAGTTGTTTTTGGAGTTGAAAATGGTCCAAGGATGGGTTTTTTTATAAGTTTTTTTGGAGTTAACGAAACTAAAAATTTAATAAAACAAAAAATAAATAATGTTTGAAAAAATACGAGGATTAATTTTTAAATTAGACCCTGAAACAGCGCATAATTTGGCCATTAAAGCCTTAAAATTAAATTATATTCCAAACAAACCATTACAAAAAAATAAAATTCTTGAATTGGATATCTTTGGAAAAAAAATACCAAATCCTATAGGTATTGCAGCAGGTTTTGACAAAGATGCTGAGGTATATAACTCTTTGTTTAAATTGGGATTTGGTTTTGTTGAAGTTGGAACAGTCACCCCGCTTAAGCAATACGGTAATCCTAAACCAAGAGTTTTTAGACTTGAAGAAGATGAGGCTTTGATAAATAGATTAGGGTTTAATAATTCGGGTTCTGACAAGGTTAGAGTAAGAATATTGTCAAATTCACCAAAGGGACTTTTAGGAATAAATATTGGACCTAATAAAGATACAAAAAACCGAGTAAAAGACTATCTGGAAGGTTTAAGAAAATTTCATGACATTGGTGATTATTTAACAGTAAATATTTCATCTCCAAATACTGAAAATTTAAGGAGCCTTCATAAAGATGAAGAGCTAGATGAACTTCTAAAAGAAATTCAAACTGAGAAGACTAAATTGAAAACAAATATACCGATTGCCTTAAAAATTTCTCCAGATATCGAAAATAAAAATATAGATAGAATATGTGAAGTTTTAACTAATAATAAAATCAAAACGGTGATCATCTCAAACTCGACTGATAGAACAAGAGAAAATTTAAAAAATATTAACAAATTAGAAAAGGGAGGACTATCAGGCAAACCTCTTGAAAATAAATCAAATTTTCTAATTAATGAATTTTTTAAAGTTTTAAATTCAGATATTACAATTATTGGAGTTGGAGGAATTGATAGTGGTAGATCGGTTTACGAAAAAATAATAAATGGTGCAAAACTTGTTCAACTTTATACTGGAATGGTTTTTAAAGGTCCAAATATAGTATCTAAAATAAATGATGAATTGATACAAATTATAAAAAAAACAGGTGTAAATAATATTTCTGAATTAGTAGGTTCTAAAAATAAACTTGACTGAGTAATTTTCTACGCATATACATTCTTAGTTTTATGTCGAAAAAATGTGAATTAACTGGAAAAATACCTTTAAAGGGACATAAGGTAAGTCACGCTAATAATAAAACTAAAAGAAGGTTTTTACCAAACTTGAAAAAAGTAAGATTCAAGAGTGAAATGCTTAATAAAAGTTTAAAACTTACTGTTTCAAACTCTGGAATACGATCAGTCGATAAAAAAGGAAGTTTTGACCAATTTATAAAATCAGCAAAAACGAAAAATCTTTCTTTCAGATTAAAGAAAATAAAAAAAACGTTGTTAAATAAATCAGCTTGATGAATAAAATATTTCTTTCCCTCGCTTTTATGATGGGATTAGTTGTTTTAGCATCAAATTATCTCGTACAGTTCCCTATTAGATATTATGGTCTTGAAGATATTCTAACATATGGAGCTTTCAGTTATCCTATAGCCTTTCTGATAACTGATCTTGCGAACAGATCATTTGGTAAAATAGTTGCTAGAAAAATAGTATATATAGGATTTACAATAGGAATTTTATTTACTTTGATATTTGCCACAAACTATTCTGACCTAATTTCTGTAAGAATAGCTATTGGTTCGGGTACAGCCTTTATAATTGCGCAGTTGCTAGATGTTCAAATTTTTGATCAATTAAGAATGAAGAAGTGGTTTGTGGCTCCATTAACATCTTCGTTAATAGGTTCAACTGTTGATACATTTTTATTCTTCTCGATTTCATTCTATGGAACAGGAATACCTTGGGTAACATTATCATTAGGAGATTTGGCTGTAAAAATATTTGTGGCATTATTAATGCTTATTCCTTTTAGATTATTAATTGTTACACTCAAATCTACCTAATTAAAATTTCGGTTCTTGTTGTGTCATGCAATGTATTGCACCAAAACCCCAAATTAATTTACTGCAGTCGATTGGTATTATTTTTTTATTTTTAAAAAAATTTCTAAATATCTTAATAACTTTTTTATCTTCTTTAACATTAAAGATAGGTAATAATACTTTTTTATTAGTAATTAAGAAATTTAAGTAACTAGCTGGAACTCTTTTTTTTTTAATAAATACTGGTGAAGGCATTGGGATTTTGATTATTTGAAATTTTTCTCTATTATTATTTCTACTTCTGGATAATATTGTCAAATTAAGTTTTAAATTTTTAAAATTTGCATCTTTTTTATTTTTTTCTACCGCAATCATTATTGTATTTTTGTCTACAAATCGAGCAATATCATCAATATGCCCATGAGTGTCATCCCCTGATATACCCTTTTTTAGCCAAATAAAATTATTGGTACCTAAATATTTTGAGAAGATATTCTCATAATCTTTTTTTTTGAAACCGTTATTTCTTTCTTGTACCTTACTTAGTAGGCACTCTTCAGTAAGTAGTAAAGATCCTTTTCCATTAGTATCAAATGCACCACCTTCCATAACTATTGATCTGATGTTTTTACCAAAACTAATTTTTGGTTCGATTCTTTTAACTTTAATTATTTTACTTATTTTTTTATTAATTTGATTATCTCTATTGAAATTATAATATTTAGACCATGCATTGAATTTAAAGTCTAGTATCAACTTTTTTTTAATTCTTTTATTAATGACAAATATTGGTCCAGAGTCACGTAACCATATTCTATCTGTTTTAATTTTGTGAAAATTGATATTGCTTAATCTCGCTTTATAATTTTTTAATATATTTAAAACTTGGTGTTTATTTTTATCAATTAATAAATCAACTTTTTGGTTTTCTGAAATTACTTTAACAATTTTTGCAACTACATGTGGGATAAAACTAAAAAGGTCTGGCCAATCATTTTTATTATAAGGCCATGCGATCCAAATCGATTTTTGAGGTTCCCATTCTGCAGGAATCTTAAATCCAGTTAGTTTACTAGTCATAATCCGGATTCTTTAATATTCCTTTATAGAATTCTACTCTTCGATCTCTTAAGAATGGCCAGTGCTCTCTCGCAGTATCTATTTTATCATAATCAATTTCACGAATTAAAATTCCCTCTTTTTTATTACCTAATTTGCCAATTATCTTTCCAGTTGGATCAATAATCATAGAATTTCCCCAAAATTCAATTTTTTTATTTCCTTTTTTTTCATTACCGACTCTGTTAACTGCAACAACATAAGTTCCATTAGCTATAGCATGTGATTTCTGCATAGTTACCCAAGAATCTAATTGTGCTTTTCCTAATTTTTTCTTTTCTTTCGGGTGCCATCCAATTGCAGTAGGATAAAAAATTATTTGTGCACCCTTTAAAGCAGTGAGTCTAGCAGCTTCAGGAAACCACTGATCCCAACATATTAAGGGACCAATATTTCCATGTTTAGTTTTAATAGATTTAAAACCAAGATCACCCGGGGTGAAATAAAATTTTTCATAATACCCTGGATCATCAGGAATATGCATTTTTCTATACTTTGATAAAATTTTTCCTTTTTCATCTATAATAATACTTGTATTATGATAGAAACCACGTGTTTTTTTTTCAAACATAGATATGATTAAAACAACATTCAATTCTTTTGATAAATCGCAAAAAACTTTTGAGGTTTTACCTGGTATTTTTTCTGCAAATTTAAAATTTGAGTGGTTTTCTGTTTGACAGAAGTAATTTGTTAAGAAAAGCTCAGGTAGACAAATTATTTTCGCATTTCTATTAGCAGCTTTTTTAATATTTTTTATAACAGCTTTTAGATTCGAATTATAATTATTTAAAATCTTACTCTGGATGATACCAATAATTGTTTTTTTGGGCATTTAATTAAAATATTTCTGAAAAATTTTTTCTTTCTCTATTTTTCCATTCCCCAGTATGATAAGCATCACTTGCAATTAAAGGTAGCACACTTGTTGCCTCTGCAAAAACCATTTGTTCTTTTGATGTATCGACTTTACCCCATGAACTTGCCTCTTTAAGCGTTGAACTACTGCATGCCCCATCTCTAGAGTCAGCAACTGTGATTTGGATTGCATATTTATGCATATCAATTTCTTTACCTAATAGCTCAGCGCATATTACTGTGTCTTGAATGAAATTTTTTGGAACTCCTCCTCCTATCATGAATAAACCCGATCCTTTTGATCGAATTTTAATTTCTGTTAATTCTCTAAATTCTCTGATTGAATCTATGGTAATATGCTTATTTGGGTTTCTTTCTTGATGCATCACTAGTCCAAAGCCAGCGCTAGAGTCTGTAAAAGCAGGACAAAATATTGGAACATTATTATCGTATGCTGTTTCAATTAATGAGTCTTTTTTTTTCGAATTTTTTTTTAAAAATTTGCCAATTTCCCTTATAAATTCCCTAGAGGTATACGCTTTTGGTTCCAACTTATCTGCAATTTCACCAATAGTTTTATCACACCTTTGAAGCTCATCTTCGTCAATGTAAGTATCATAAATTCTATCTATATAATTCTTTCTTAGCTCATCATCATTCTGAAACTGTGAGCCCTGATAATGTTTAAATCCAAGTGCCTCGAAAAAATCCATATCAATTATTGATGCTCCTGTTGCAACGATTGCATCTACCATGTTATATTTAACCATATCTCTATAAATATGCATACATCCTGCTGCAGAGGTTGAGCCAGCTAAAGTTAAAAAAATTGTACAATCTCTATCCTTAAGCATTTCATTATAAATATTTGTTGCATTTGCAGTCTCTCTGGAAACAAATGACATTTTCCCCATTGCTGATATAATTTCTCTACTGTCAAATTTGGTAATATCAATATGCTCTACTGGATTTTTTAAAAAATCTTTTTTACTGTTATGACCTAGATTTTTTTTATCAGACATTAAGCAACAAGAAATGCTTTATATTTATCTTTGTTGTACATGCTCATTATAGGCTGATCTTGCACTTCATAAATACGATCTGAGTAAAAACCATTAAATTTAGTTCTAAATGTTAGTCCATATGCTCCTAGTTGACCAAGCTCTATATAATCATTTTCTTTTATGTTATTTGGTAAAATAAATGGTCCTTTCATATAATCCATACTGTCACAAGTTGGACCATAAAAATCAAAAGAAGTTAACTTCTTAGAAACTAATCTTCCAATAGGAATCATTCTTGAGGGATAAACAATATTTGGAACTCCTGCATCAAATAGAGTTCCGTAAGTTCCATCATTTATATAAAGTTTTTGTTTTTTTCTTAAAATTACCTTAACAATTGTTGACCCACTTTCAGCCACAATAGCTCTACCTGGTTCACAAATAATCTCAGGTTTTTTTTCAAACTTTAATTTTTCTAAAGCTACTTTAATTTCTTCAAAATAGTTATCTAATGATTGCGGTATTAGATCAGGATAGATTGTTGGAAATCCACCTCCAACATTTATGTAATCTGGTGAAATTTTAGTTTTTTTTATAATATTTCCGATTTCCGCTATTCCTTTCGAATAAGATATTGGATGCATACATTGTGATCCAACATGAAAACTTAAACCAATTTTTTTAGCGTATTGTTTTGTTAATCTTAAAAGACCCAAAGCCTCACTATGTAAAGCTCCAAATTTTTTTGATAAATCTATTTCTGCATGTTCATTTGAAACAGCAACTCTAACAAATAATTCTAAATCCTTAGCTTGGTTAGTCGCCTCAATTATTTTAATTAACTCTTCTTTTGTATCTAATGAAAAAGTTTTTACACCATATTTAAAATATGCCTCTTTTATACTTTCTCTAGATTTAACAGTGTGCATGAAAGAACACTTCAACTCTGGATTTATTTTTTTTATTTGTTCAATTTCTTTTAATGATGCTACATCAAAATTTTTAATTCCGCTTTTTATAATAGTATCTATTACTAAAGAGTGAGGATTGGTCTTTACTGCGTACAAAACTGTACCTGGAAATTTATTTTGGAAAATTTTTGAAGATTGTTGTATTGCACTTGTTCTAATGCAATATATTGGTTCAACAGGTTTTAGTTGACTTACAAGTTCGTCAACACTTTTAAATTTTTCCATTTCATAGCCCCTCAAAAAAAAATTTAACAAAAAAAATTTGCATAACTTGTATGCAAATTTGTAATTTCTTCACTCATTATGAGAAATGGCCCCTAAAGTAAAGAAAAATTTTCAATGTTATTAAGCCTTTTAAATTCCCACTTAAAATGACATATTGAAATTCCCACTTTAAATCCTATATAGGCTCACATGACAGACAATGTTCAAAAAGTAACAGATTTTGCGGATAAATCGTTATTAATAGTTGATGATGATAATACCTTTAGAGAAAGGTTATCCAGAGCTATGGAAAAAAAGGGTTTCTTAGTCTCTCAAGCTGAGGGTGTAAAATCAGGTATAGCGTCTATAAGCTCAAAGAATCCCGCATTTGCGGTTGTTGATTTAAGACTTGGTGATGGCAACGGTTTAGAGGTTGTAAAAGAACTTCAAAAGGTAAATTCTAAAAGCAAAATTATAATGCTTACAGGTTATGGAAATATACCAACTGCCGTTGCAGCAATTAAGCAGGGAGCAATTGATTATTTAGCAAAGCCTGCAGATGCTGACGATATTGAAAAAGCTCTTCTAGCCGATCCTAAAACTAAAGCTCAACCTCCAGAAAATCCTATGTCTGCCGATCGAGTAAAATGGGAACATATTCATAGAGTATTCGAGTTATGCAACAGAAATGTATCTGAGACTGCAAGAAGATTAAAGATGCATAGACGTACGTTGCAAAGAATTTTATATAAAAGATCGCCTAAATAAATTTTCTAATTTTAATAAATTTTGAAGTTAAAAAAGTAAGCAGTAAAATTTTAAATAGCTCTGCATAAATAAATGGTAAAAATCCAAGCTTAAATATAGGTTTTTCCCATCCAATTAGAATACCTAACCAAACAATACCAAACAAATAAATAAAGAAAACTGATAATATAAGTTTTAAAAATATTACAAATAAATTAGTTTTAAAATTTAAATAACCTGCAAAAAAAGCTGCGAATAAAAAACCAATTAAATATCCCATGGTAGGTCCTACAAAGTATGCTAAACCAACTCCTTTTTCTGGAGAGTTTGAAAAAACAGGAAGTCCTAACAAACCTTCAACTAAATAAACAAAGACTGTTGCAACTGCAATTTTATATCCAAATGATATTCCTAAAAAAAGAACCACAAAAGTTTGCATAGTCATTGGCACTGGATAAAAAGGTATTTTTATTTTTGCCGAGACAGTCAATAAAATTGAACCAAGAACAACAATCAAAAAATTTTTTAAGATTTTTTGATTGTTAAATATACTTATATTTTCCATTTTTATACTTTACCTTTAATCAATCACTATTACTAGTTTTTAATTAAGGATGTATAAACATCTTCAATATTTGCATCATCTGTCGTAATATCCAAAATATTTATATTTTTATTTGCAAAATAAGAAATTATTTCATCAATTTTTAAAGAATTTTTTTCATAAGATAAAGTTATTCTATTATCTTCTTGGGATAAAATTTTTAGTGATTTAAGGGGTATTTTGGCTATTTTGGTCTTTTCATTGATTGTAAAAGTGACTTTTTTGGTTTGAATTTTACTAATTAAATTTTTTGTTGTATCTAAAGCAACTAAATGACCTTTACTTAAAATTCCTATTCGATCGCACATTTCTTCTGCTTCTATTAGATAATGTGTAGTTAAAATAATTGTGACGCCAATTTTATTTAAAATTTTAACATTTGCCCAAAGATTCCTTCTTAACTCAACATCCACACCAGCAGTTGGTTCATCTAATATCAAAATCGGTGGTTTGTGAACAAGGGCTTTTGCTATTAATAACCTTCTTTTCATTCCTCCAGAAAGACTTCTAGCATAGCTATCTGCATTATTTTCAAGAGAAACTAATTTTAAAATTTCATCTGTTATACGATCTTTTTTTTTAATACCATACATTCCCGCATGTAACTCTAAAAGTCTTCTTGGATTAAAAAAAGGATCTAAATTTACCTCTTGAGGCACTATACCTAATGAAGCTCTTACCTGTCTTGGATCCTTATCTAAGTCATAACCCCACACATTTACAGTTCCTTTTGACTTAATTACTGTTCCTCCCAATATGTTTATGAAAGTTGATTTGCCTGCTCCATTAGGGCCCAATAACCCAAAAATTTCACCATGTTTCACGTCTAAGTTTAAATTGTTTAATGCGTTAACAGTTTCAGAATTGTTTTTGGAGTAAATTTTACTTAAATTTTTGACGGTCAATACATCTTTTTTATTCATAATGATTTATTCATTTATAACATTCGTATAAATTAAGTTAACATTAATAAATGACCAAAATTAAAAAAAGTGATCATTTTTATTTAATAGATGGCTCGGGATATATCTTTAGAGCATATTATGCTTTGCCGCCGCTAAGCAGGAAAAGCGATGGCATGCCAACAGGGGCAGTAAACGGTTTTTGTAATATGTTATTTAAGTTACTTGAGGACTCAAAATCTAAAGAAAATTTACAAAAACCAACTCACTTTGCAGTAATTTTTGACTCTGCAAGAAAAAATTTTAGGAATGAAATCTATAAAGAATATAAAGCAAATAGATCTGATGCCCCTGATGATTTAATTCCTCAATTTGATTTTATTAGAAAATCAGTAACAGCATTTAATTTACCATCTGTAGAACTTATTAATTATGAGGCAGATGATTTAATTGCAACGTACGTAGAACAAATCTTAAAAATTGGTGCTAAGGTTACAATTGTATCATCTGATAAAGATTTAATGCAGCTATTCAGCAAGAATGTGAGAATTTACGACCCTATGAAAAATAAATTTTTAGGTGAAGAGGACGTAATAAAAAAATTTGGTGTGAAATCCGACAAAGTAATTGATGTACAATCATTAGCAGGTGATACCAGTGACAATGTTCCAGGAGTACCTGGTATTGGCGTTAAAACTGCCGCGGAATTAATTAATAAATACGGAAACCTGGAGAAACTTTTATCAAAGGCTCACGAGATTAAACAGAATAAGAGAAGAGAGACTCTTTTAGAAAATAAAGATAAAGCTCTTATAAGTAAAAAATTGGTAACTTTAAAAAATGATGTTCCTATTAAAATGAAATTGGATGATTTTGTGTTAAAAGATATTGAGAAAGATAAACTATATGAATTTTTAAGAGAAATGGAGTTTAATAGACTCTTGAGTAGTGTCATATCACAGTATGGAGAACCTAAATTAATAAAAAAAGATAAACCATCTTTAAAAGAAAATGAGATTTCAAATATTGATCGAACAAAATATAAATTGCTCAATAAATTAGAGGATATCGACAATTGGTTAAAAGATGCAGAGGAGAAGGGAGAACTATGTATAGATACTGAGACAACTTCTCTAGATCCACATTTAGCTGAATTAGTAGGTATATCTTTATCTACTGATATTGGAAAAGCTTGTTACATACCTTTAAAGCATAACGGTAAAGATCTGCTAGATACAGATAAGGTAATTCAAAAAATTAAACCAATATTAGAGGATAAATCAATTAAAAAAATAGGACAGAATATAAAATTCGACTATATTATTTTTTACCATTTAGGAATAAAAATGAACTCAATGGAAGATACTATGCTTATGTCATATGTGCTTGATGCAGGTAAAAACAGACATAATATGGATACACTTTCAGAGCTTCACCTAAGCCATAAAACAATATCTTATAAAGATTTAGTTGGATCGGGAAAAAAGCAACTTACTTTTGATCAAGTTGAAATCAAAAAAGCTACTGAATATGCAGCTGAAGATGCTGATGTAACTTTTAGATTGTACAAATTATTAAAGAAAAATTTAATAAGAGAAAAACTTGAAAATATTTATGAATTATTTGAAAAGCCTTTAATTAAAATATTAGCCAAGATGGAGGTTCAAGGAGTAAAAGTAGACGATAAATTTTTAAAAATCCTGTCAAAAAAATTTGAAAAAAAAATCTCCTCTATTGAAGAAAAAATTTATAAAATTTCTAAGAAAAAATTCAATATTGCTTCAACAAAGCAACTTGGTGAAATTATGTATGAAGATTTAAAGATAGCGTCTCTCAAAAAGACAAAAAAAGGCAGTTTTGCAACTAGTGCATCAGTTTTAGAGGATTTAGCTTTCAAGGGTAATGAATTTCCAAAACTTATATTAGAGTGGAGACAAATTTCTAAACTTAAAAATACTTACTCAGATTCTTTGCAAGAGCATATTAATCCAAAAACAAAAAGAGTTCATACATCTTTTTTATTAGCCGCAACAACAACAGGCAGATTAGCCTCAAGTGATCCAAATTTACAAAATATACCAATTAAAACTGAAGATGGGAAAGATATAAGGAAATCTTTTGTTTCTGAAAAAGGAAATATTTTAATATCAGCAGATTATAATCAAATTGAAATGAGAATTTTAGCAGATTTAGCAGATGTAAAAGAATTAAAAAAAGCTTTTAATAATCAACAAGATATTCATTCACTTACAGCCAGCCAAGTATTTAACGTTAAAATAAGCGAAATTAATTCAGACATGAGAAGAAAAGCAAAAGCGATTAATTTTGGAATTATTTATGGAATTTCTCAATACGGCTTAGCAAAACAGATTATGGTATCAAACAATGAAGCTGCAGAATTTTTAAATTCATACTTTAAAAAATTTCCAGAAATTAAAGACTATATGAACGACACTATAAAATTTTGTAGGAAGAGTGGATATGTTAATAATATTTTCGGTAGAAGAAGTCATATAACTGGAATTAATGATAAAAATTTTAATATAAGAAATTTTCAAGAAAGAGCAGCTATTAATGCGCCAATCCAGGGATCTGCTGCCGAAATTATGAGATTAGCGATGATAAGAATTTCAAAAAGAATTGAGGAGGCTAAAGAAAAAAAATGTAAAATGTTACTTCAAATTCATGATGAACTAATATTTGAAGTTCCAAAGGAAAGTGAAAAATACTTCACAAATTTGATAAGACAAGAAATGACAAGTGTAAAGGATAGTGATCTTCATTCATTCTCAACACCTCTCACAGTAGATGTTAATAGTGGAGAAAATTGGGGTTTACTACATTAGTTTTTTGGTAATCTTGCCCAATTAAGAACAATTTAGTATTTGTATAAGTAGATACATATTTATGAAACAAACTATTGCATTAATCGATGATGATAGAAATATTTTAACTAGTATTAGTATTGCTTTAGAAAAAGAGGGTTTTAAGGTTCAAACTTATTTGGATGGTGAAAGCGCTTTGATTGGTCTAACAAGACAGCCA
>CACNHI010000016.1 GCA_902620265.1 uncultured Pelagibacteraceae bacterium
TTTTCCAATAAAATCCTCGTTTTTAGTTTTAAGAGGTACTGTAAATCCAACACCAGCTTCAAATGGATCAACTTGTCCATCAAATTCATTTCCAAACAATATCAGCCCAGCTTCAATTCGAAGAAGATCAAGTGCTCCAAAACCAGCAGGTATCAATCCTTCTTCCTTACCAGCATCCATTACAACGTCCCAGACCTTTGGAGCATCAGATGGATGGCACCAAATTTCATAACCCAATTCTCCAGTATATCCTGTTCTTGATACAAGAAGAGGTATTCCACTTAATTCTTTTATTCTACAAATTGTAAATCTAAACCATTGTAATTCTGATATTTTTGGCTGAGTTGGTGGTGTCCAAATAAATTTTTCTAATATTTTTCTACTATTTGGACCTTGCAACGAAATATTGCTTATTTGATCGCTTGAATTTTTTATTCTTACTTTATAATTCTTTTTCTTAGCTTGTTCTTTTAACCATTCGCCCGCATATTCATCACCACAAATCCATCTAAATCCATGATCGCTCATTTTTAAAAGCGTACCATCGTCAAACATAAATCCATTATCATAACACATTGATGAATAAACAACTTGACCAATCGATAATTTTTTTACATTTCTTGTTAAAGTGTAATTCATTAATTCTTCAGCATCAGGTCCAAGAACTTCAAATTTTCTTAAAGCAGATAAGTCAATAACAACAGCTTTTTCCCTACACGCTGTATATTCATTTATCACACCATGCTTAGTGTAATCATTTGGTAACCAATAACCTCTTGCATCAACAAAGTTTCTTGTTAGTTTTGATGTTCTTTCGTAAAAACCTGTATTTTTTGTTAATTTTGGTTCTGCGTCTGTTTTCATTCTAAAAGCAAATGATTTTGTAAATTCTTTATTTTTATCATAAGTTCTAACAAAAATATCAGTCGGATTCCACGAATTACATGGATCAATATCACTTGGACATGCTGATGTACCACATGTTAAATTTTTAAGAGCCTTCATTATTACATAATCTCCTGGGCGAGCAAAAGATTCATCAGATAGAACTGTATTTTGCCCTCCAGCTGAGGTGTTGAAAAAAAGATTAATCGCATGCCAGCCTTTTTGTTTTTGTACGCCATATTTTTGCATTGCACCTG
Organism: uncultured Pelagibacteraceae bacterium; assembly: GCA_902620265.1. Taxonomy (GTDB): domain Bacteria; phylum Pseudomonadota; class Alphaproteobacteria; order Pelagibacterales; family Pelagibacteraceae; genus Pelagibacter. The sequence goes on from CACNHI010000016.1 coordinate 1,143, forward strand.
TTAAATTATCTGAGCAGTTTGGATGACCAAAATATCCAGCATCTTCATAATATTTTGATGTGCATGCAAGATTAAAAGTATCATGTCTACCAACAGTGTCTCTTATTACCTCAACTAAAGGCTCATGATCTGTGTCGTAAAACTTTGAGTATAAACCAGGGCCAGGAAAAGTATTACCCATAAAAGTTCTTGTTGTTTGCCAGTCAAGCCCTTTCTCAACACCCTTTTCAAGCTTTGCTGTATCAAAAGCTACAAAGTCAGAACACTGTCTGCCTGTTGGACATATAATTTGAATATAGTCTCCCTCTTTAACTTCAAATGAGATTGCAGTTTGTTTATCGATGTTAGTTTCATTTAATGGATCAAATAAAGGATCAGGAATTATGGAATGCTCTTTATCATTAACTATATTTGCTCTTTTAATGAAAATTGTTAAATCAGTAGGTGGGTTTTGTTCGTGTACTAGCATTGCAGGTCCTGGTGCTGCAAAAATACTGTAACACTTGTCTTTTGATTTAAATTTTAATTTCTCACCCCACGATGCATCTTTATCAAAAACTATTGCTGACTTTGAGTTCTTTATGTTTAGGTTTCTTTTTTTTAATTGATAAGCTGCAACTCTAGAAGTCTCATCTTTTGATGATAAAATTTTTTTTATTTCTGCACTGTCTTTAATCTCTTTTAAGCTAAGCAGTGAAAGATCTGAATTGCCATCTTTATTGAATACTGCTATCTCACAGATTTGATTTCCCTCATTATTAATTATTTCAATTTCATCATCAGGAAATAATTGTATTCCTGTTAAACCGCCACCATTAACCACATATCTTTCAACTCCAGGTGGCAACACGTTCAATCCGGGTTCTCTTATTTGAAATAATTCACTACTCATAAGCAATCATAAACACTTATATATTATATATATATGTTCTTGTTGACTATACATTTTCTTAGGCACATAATTAGTCACTTAATATATTAAGAAAGGGGAAAATAATGAGAAAAATAATATCTCTTATATCTGCTTTAGTGATTTCAATGGTTTCTTTCGTTGGAGTTGCAAACTCAGCAGATAGTAAAAAACCCATTGTTATACCAACACACAACTGGTCGAGCCAAGTAGTTATGGCGTATGTGATCGGTGGAATTATGGAGAGCATGGGTAATAACGTTAAATACGTTCCAGCTGACTCTCAAGCTGTTTACGAATCTATAAGAATTGGAGACGTAACTTTATCACACGAAGTTTGGGAATCTGCATTTGGAAAATCTTTTGACACTGCTCGAGATAAGGGCGGAGTTTTAGATTGGGGTGATCATGAAGCTAGAACAATTGAGGATATGGGTTATCCTGATTGGGCTGTAAAATATTGTCCTGGTCTACCAGATTGGAACGCGTTAAAGAATCCAGATTGTGCTAAAAATTTTGCAACACCAGATTCTGGTGGAAAAGGACGAATGCTTGAAGGTCCTCAAAGTTGGCACGGAGACCTAATACCTCAAAGAATTGAAGCTCTTGGATTAGGTGATCTATGGACTGTTAAGTTTGCTGGTGGTGCAGATGCACTTTGGGCAGAACTTAAAGCAGCTAAAAAAGAGGGAAGAGGAACTATAATTTTCAACTGGACACCAAACTTTACAGATGGTGCTGGTTTTACTTTTATAGATTTCCCACCATACTATGATGGTTGTAGACCTGTAGACGGTGGTGATGGAAAATGTGGAGCTCCTGACGGCTATTTAAAAAAAGCTGTTAACGAGAATTTTCCAAAAACTCATCCAGCAGCTGCAGCTATGTTCAAGAAATTATCTTTTAACACAAGTCAAATTGGAGCAATGGCTGCTTTAGTTGACGAAGATAAGATGTCTCATGAAGATGCTGCAAAAAAATGGTTAGCTGACAATAAGTCTGTATGGCAAAGTTGGACTAAGTAATCACTTTATTTCAACTTAAAATCAAATTAAAATCTTCCCTAGTTTTACTAGGGGAGATTTTTTTTTTATTTTAGTGTAGTTTATAAAAGTAATGAGAAAGATTTTAATTTATATAATTTTAAGCTTTATATTTTCCAATATTAGTTTTGCAAAAAAATCAGGATGTACTGATGGAGATTGTAATAATGGCTTTGGAACTTGGACTTACACTGATAAAACAACCTATGTTGGTGATTGGGTTAACGGGTCAAAAAAAGGAAAAGGCATTGAAACCTGGCCAAATGGATATGTTTATGAAGGCGAATTTAATGACAGTAAATGGCATGGTATTGGAAAATTAAAATTCCCTGATGGCTCCACTTATGAAGGAGAATGGAAAAATAGTAAAATGCATGGCAAAGGAGTTTTTACCTGGTCTGATGGCAAAGTGATGGAAGGGACATGGAATGAGGGTAACCATGTTAAGTAACATTTATAGATTGTCTGAAAATTATAAAAATTCAATAGGTTTAGTTAGTTTAACAATTGTAATTTTCTTTACGTTCTTTGTACTTAATATTTTTTTTGGACCAGATCCAAATGCTGAAAAAAAAATTGCTGAAGAAAAAAAAATTCAAGAACAAGCAAATGAATTTATTGAGAGTTTACCAAGAGGTGTTCTAACGTTTTATGAAAGTGATAAAGGAAGAAAACTTTCAGCAGAAGAATATAAAATCGTATGCAATAATACAAAGATTATTACACAAAGAGCAATTATGGGTGCGAACATCACAGATGCTAAAGCATTTAATTTATATACAGCAAATGGGGGTACTACCGGAAAATATGCAGTTAATTGGAACGATAGTAAAAATAAATGTTTTGCAAAATTTACGGTAAAACCTTTAGAGGGAACCTCAGACTCAGTAACAGTTGAGGGTGAGGCACTTGGATTTTTAAGAACAAGTATAGATACTAGGGTTTATTTTATTAAAAATTTTTAGATGGAGAATACACTAATAATAATAGTATAATTATTTAAATATGTCTTCTACACCAGTAATTAAATGTGAGTCTGTTTACAAAATTTTTGGAACTAATGCCAAAAAAATGCTTCAAAACGCAAATGGTAATGTGGATGCAAAATCATTTCAGGATGCAGGATGTATTGTTGGTGTTAATAATGCTTCATTTGAGGTTTCTAAAGGTGAAATGCTTGTGGTTATGGGTTTATCTGGTTCGGGTAAATCAACATTGTTAAGATGCATATCTCGTTTGACTGATGCAACTGGAGGGAAAATATTTATTGAAGGTCAAGATCTTCTCGCAATGAACGAGAGACAATTAATTGAATTACGAAGAAATAAAATGGGAATGGTGTTTCAGAGTTTTGCCCTACTTCCCCACAAAACAGTTCTGGAAAACATAGCTTTTCCTTTGCAAATAAAAGGAAGTAAAACTAACGAGAGTATTCAAAAAGCAGTCGAAATGGTTGAGCTTGTTGGCTTAAAAGGTAGAGAAAATTATTTTCCAAGAGAGTTATCTGGAGGTCAACAACAAAGAGTAGGTATAGCTCGTTCACTTGCAGTTGAACCTGATATTTGGTTTTTAGATGAACCTTTTTCAGCTCTTGACCCTTTAATTAGAAAAGAAATGCAAGATGAATTTCTGAGACTTCAAGGAGTTTTGAATAAAACAATTCTATTTATCACACATGATTTTGATGAAGCACTAAGGCTTGCTGATAGAATAGCAATTATGAAGGATGGTTTAATTGAACAATTAGATACTCCAGCAGACATAGTTTTAAATCCAAAAACTGAATATGTCAGAAAATTCACTCAAGAAGTGCCAAGAGAAAAAGTTTTAAAGATCGAAGCTGTAATGGACAAATCTTCAGGGGGACAAAATGCTGACAATATCACTGTTTCAAAAGATGCTATAATTGAGACTGTGGCTGAAAAAATTTTAAGTCAGGATAAACCGGTGAGTGTGATAGATAAAAATAATAATGTAGTTGGAAGTGTAAAACCTTCAAAAATAATCCAAACTGTTTTTGGGCAAGGTAAAGAAAAAAAGTAAAGTATTATGGCTTTTCTTCAAAAATATCCTAAAGCTGTCCAATGGTCATTTTTGTTATTAGTGTTCTTTGGATTATGTTTTGCAATAGAGGTTCCCGATGGATATGAATTTGCGAAAGCTGGAACTGAATTTATTGATAAAGATAAATTAGATCAAACAAAATACAGTGTGTTTTGGAGATTACCTGCTTTTATAGCATGGATGCCTGGATGGATAAATGACTCAGTTTTTTTTCTATTAAATGAATGGGCACCTATAGAATATTTTGATAGCGATATTCAGGAGACAAAATCTCGTCCAGTTGTTCTTCATATTACAAGAATTATTTCTAGATCAATGCTTTTCATGATTGAGTTCATAAGAGAAATTTTAATTGGAGGTGTTGAAACTGTTGTAGCATTTACTAGCTGGGATTGGTTAGATAAAAATCCTTGGGCAGAATTACCGGGACTTCCTTGGACTATTGTTGCTGGTGCAGCTGTAGTTTTAGGTTATAAATTAAATGGCAGGAATCTTGCTATCTTTGCTGGATTAACTATGATTTATATTTCAGCATTCGGTCAATGGAAACCTTCAATGCAAACTTTATCTTTTGTAATGGTTGCAGCGCCAATATCTTTCTTATTAGGATTAGGATTTGGAATATGGGCATACAGAAGTAAAAGAGTTGAAAATATTTTAAACCCACTTCTTAACGTTGCACAAACCATGCCACACTATTCTTATTTAGTTCCAATAATGGTTTTATTTGGTATTGGTGACCATGCTGGAGCAATAGCAACTATTATTTTTGCTACACCTCCTATGGTCAGATTGACTTTGCTAGGACTCAGAAAAGTTTCACCAGAAGTTATAGAGGCTGGAAAGATGAGCGGATGTAGTAATTTCCAACTCTTATTTAAAGTATTAATACCAACGGCTCGTAGAGATATTTTAATTGGTGTTAACCAAGTTATCATGCAGTGTTTAGCAATGGCTGTTATTGCATCTTTTATTGGAGCAAAAGGACTAGGCTGGAATTTATTATTAGCTTTGAACCAATTACGAATAGGTTTAGCTTTAGAAGCAGGAATATGTATAACACTAATCGCTGTTTTATTAGATAAAATGTCATTGGCTTGGGCAAACAAACAAATAAATTATTTTGAAAATCCAACTTTCTTTCAAAGAAATAAATATTTTATGATTTTTGTCGGAGTGGTCATAGCTGGATACATTTTATCATATATTGGAACATTCTATTTCAAAGAAGGATTTAATTATCTGTTTATTGTTCCACACAATAAAGGAATATCTACAGAAGCATTTTGGAATTCTGGTGTAGATTGGATACTTGATAACTTTTTTGATCCACTAAAAGTTTTTAATACTTGGTTAATTACACAAGTTTTAATTCCTATGAAAAATGCCTTCTTAAGAATGCCAGCTGTAGCTACTTTTGTACTTTTTATGGGTGCTGGTTATATTATTGGAGGAATAAGATCTGCAATTGTTGTTGGAAGCTTTACATTATTTATAGCTCTAACTGAGTGGTGGGATAGAGCGTTAATAACCATGTATATGGCAACATTCGGTGTAATTGTTTCAGGTATTTTAGGTATAATAATTGGAACTTTAAGTGCACAAAGCAAAACAAGCACTAAAATTACATTAGCGGTGTGTGACACACTTCAAACATTTCCATCTTTTATTTACCTAATACCTGTAATTATGTTATTTGGGGTAACAGACACTTCTGTTTTAATTGCAGTTGTAATTTATGCAACAATACCTGCAACAAGATACACAATAGAAGGATTAAGAAGTGTTCCATCAGCATTACATGATGCAGGCTCAATGTCAGGAGTTAACAGACTTCAAAGATGGATGAGAATAGAACTACCCTTAGCCTTTCCACACATGATGCTTGGAATAAATCAAACAGTCGTATTTGCATTGTTTATGGTAATTATTGGAGCAATGATTGGGACAACCGATCTTGGACAATATATACTTAAAGCATTATCTGACAGACAAGGAACCGGCAATGGTTTGATGTTGGGATTATGTGTAGCATTTATTGGACTTGCAGTTGATAATTTAATACGTACCTGGGCTGAAAAACAAAAGAAATTGTTAGGGCAGGATTAGTATTTTGTGAATGGAATACTTGCCATTGATCAAGGAACTACATCATCTCGAGCAATTATTTTTTCAAAAAGTGGCAAAAAATTAATTTCATCTCAATTAGAGTTTAAGCAATTTTTTCCAAAAAACGGATGGGTAGAACATAATCCCAACGAAATTTGGTCAACAACAATCAAAGTCACAAAAAATGTTTTGTTAAAATCAAAGAAGTTAAAAATAAATATTAAAGCCTTAGGAATTACCAATCAAAGAGAAACAACCGTATGCTGGGACAAAAGAACAGGTGAACCAGTTTATAATGCAATTGTTTGGCAAGATAGAAGAACAGAAAACTACTGCAAAAAAATTAAAAAAAAAGAAAAGTTAATTAGAAAAAAAACTGGTTTATTTTTAGACCCATATTTTTCTGCAACAAAAATAAAATGGATAATAGACAACGTTCCAAAAGCTAAAAAATTATTTAAAAAAAATGAGTTGCTGTTTGGTACAATTGACACCTTTTTGATTTGGAAATTAACCAATGGTAAAATTCATGCAACAGATGCCACAAATGCCTCAAGAACAATGCTTTTTAATATTACAAGTAACAAATGGGATAAAGATATTTTAAAAATATTCAAACTCAACGAAAAAATTCTTCCAACTGTTAAAAATTCTGCTGATGATTTTGGTTTTACAAGCGAGAAAATTGTTGGACAAAAAATAAAAATTTCTGCTGTATTGGGCGACCAGCAAGCAGCAGCAATAGGTCAAACATGTTTTGAAAAAGGATCAGTCAAAAGCACCTATGGTACAGGAGCCTTCTTATTAATGAATACTGGTGAAAAAAAGATCATGTCAAAAAATAAATTAATAACTACAATTTGTTACAGAATAAATAATAAAACTACATACGCTTTAGAAGGGTCTATATTTATTGCAGGTGCCGGTGTGCAATGGCTTAGAGATAAAATCAGGCTAATAGATAATGCTTATGAGACTGAAAAGATCGCGAAATCAAAAAAAAATAGTAAAGGTGTTTATGTTGTGCCAGCTTTCACAGGTCTAGGAGCTCCATACTGGAATTCCAAATCAAGAGGTTTAATCACGGGTCTTACAAGGGATAGTGATTGGAGAGATTTAGTAAGAGCAACAATTGAGTCTGTTGCTTATCAAACTTCTGATTTATTCTTATCAATGAGAAAAGATGGTTTAAACCCTAAAAGTGTTAAGGTTGATGGTGGTATGGTTTCAAATAATTGGTTTGTTCAATTTCTATCAGAAATTTTAAAAATTAAGATTACCAGATCAAAAATTAATGAAACTACTGCTTTAGGAGCTGCTTATATGGCTGGTTATCAAACTGGTATTTATAGATCCCTCAGTGATATTAAACAAAATTGGAAAAAAGATAGAGACTTTAAACCAAAATTCAATAAAAGTTACAGAAATAAGTTATTGCAAGGTTGGCAACAAGCAATTAAAAAAACTTTAGCATAATTTTGTTATGGCAAAAATATTAGTTATTGGTGGCGGAGCAATGGGATCAGCTTTTACGATTCCTTGTTTAGATAATAAAAATAATGTAACAATTACTGAGCCTTATAGCAAACAATTTATAAATAATCTTAAATCAAAAAATAAATTTCATTCAGTATTAAAAATAAAGCTACCAAAAAAACTTAAATTCAGAATATTTTCAAAAGAACTTTTAAAAGAAAAGTTTAATTTGATAGTTATTGCGCTTAGTTTACCAGGAATTAATTTCATAAGTAAGGAATTAAAAAATATTAAAAATAAAACACCAATATTAATTTTAACAAAAGGTTTAAAATATGACAAAAAAAGAAAAAAAATTTTAACAATTTCTGAGCAAATTAAAATTGACACTAAGAATAAAAATATTTCAGTCTTAAAAGGCCCATGTTTAGCAAAAGAACTAGCAAAAAAAAATCAGACCAAAGTAATTATCGCAAATAAAAACATTAATATAGCAAAAAAAATTGGAAAATTAATTTCAACAAATTATTATTTAGTTGAGTATTCGACAGATATAATTGGTGTTGAGGTTTGTTCGGCAATAAAAAATATTTATGCTATGGTTATAGGTGCAGGTCAATCTTTAAATATGTCTTCAAGTTTATTTCAAAAATCTCTATTAGAAATGAAATATTTAACAAAATATTTTAATGGTAAAGAAACCACAGTCGAAAGTCTAGCAGGTGTTGGTGATTTATATGTAAGCGCTGCTGGGGGAAGAAATAGTAAAATGGGTGATTATTTAGGAAAAGGTTTTACATTCAAATCTGCTAAGAAAAAATTTATGTTTAAAGATACAGTTGAAGGAGAACAATTGGTGAGAGAAATTGGACCGTTTATTTTTAAAAAAATTAATTTACAAAAAATACCTTTAATGGTCAATTTAATTAGATCTTTATTAAAAAATAAAAAATTAAATTTAAAAAAATTGTAAATTTTATGAAATCTAATTGGAACTACCCAACAACCGTCTGGGTCGGTAATAATAGAATAATTGAAATTAATTCTGCATGCAAAAGTCTTAAAATTAAAAAGCCATTGTTTGTCACAGATAAAGATTTAGCAGGTTTAGATTTTGTAAAAAATATAATTAAAATTATTGAAAAAGAATTCAAAAACTTAAATATTTTTTCCAATTTTTCTGGCAACCCTAATGGCAACGATGTTGATAAAGGTGTTAAAGAATTTAAAAAAAATAATTGTGATGGTGTAATAGCTTTTGGTGGTGGAAGTGGATTGGATGTTGGAAAAGCAATAGCGTTTATGTCTGGTCAAACAAGACCAATTTGGGATTTTGAGGATATAGGTGATTATTGGAAAAGAGCGAACAACGATAATATCGCACCTATAATAGCTGTACCCACAACAGCAGGTACAGGCTCAGAAACTGGAAGAGCATCAGCGATAATTAATAATGAAACAGGGGTAAAAAAAATAATTTTCCATCCTAAATTTTTACCGTCGATTGTAATCTTAGATCCGGTTTTAACTTTGGACCTTTCTCCTAGATTAACTGCTGCAACAGGAATGGATGCTTTAGCACATAACTTAGAGGCTTTTTGTGCTCCTGGATTTCACCCAATGGCTGATGGTATAGCGATAGAAGGTATAAGATTGACAAAAAAATCTTTAATGACTGCTGTTAAAGATGGAAAAAATTTAGAAGCAAGGTCAGATATGTTGGCCGCAGCAAGCATGGGATCTACTGCGTTCCAAAAAGGCCTTGGTGCAATTCATTCATTAAGTCACCCAGTAAACGCTCAATTCAATTTACATCATGGATTATCCAATGCAATTTTTATGCCTTATGTACTCACTTATAATAAAAAATTTATAGAAAAAAGAATAGTATCTATTTGTGATTTCCTTGGTTTAAAAAAAGATTTTAAATGTTTTTTGGATTGGATCTTAGAACTTAGAAAAGATTTAAATATCCCACATGCTTTATCAGAAGTTATCAACGAAGATAAATTTGATTTAGAAATGTTATCAAAAATGGCTCTTGAAGATCCTTCAACTGCGACAAATCCTAGATTGTTAAATCTAGAGGATATGAAAAAATTATATGACCACAGTATGAAAGGTAATTTATTTTCATGAAAAAAATACTAATAGTAGAGGGTAATCTTAAAGAGGAAAATCAGCAATTTACTAATGCTGGCATTCAAACACACACAGAAAGTTTAAAAGATAGTATTGCATATTTTACAAAAAATTTAGAAATTGATGTAGCAAATCCTTCATCAGATCCTAAAGTTTTTGAAAATATTAAAAACCTTGAGGAGTACGATGGTCTTATTTGGGGCGGCAGTAGCTTAAATATTTATAATGATACAATTGAAATTCGTAGACAAATTGAATTTATGAAAGAGTCTCAAAAAAAAATAAAAAAAATTCTTGCAATATGTTGGGGTATGCAAGTTGCTGTTACAGCAGCAGGCGGAGAAGTAAGGAAATGTCAAAAAGGAACACATAGAGGAATCGCTCATCAAATACAAATAAATGATAATGGGCTAAAACATCCTCTTTATAAAAATAAAAAAAATAATTTTAACACCCCTGCTTTTAATTTTGATGAAGTTTCAAAAATTCCAGATAACGCAATACTTTTATCATCAAATAAAATTAATAAAGTGCAAGGGCTAAATTTTAAAATTAATGAGTGTGATATTTGGGGTATACAATATCACCCAGAGATATCATATGATAAAATGATAAGATTAATCCATTTTAGAACTGATAGATTAATTGAAAAGAAGGCTTTTGAAGATCAAAAAGAAATTGATAATCATGTTCAAATGATAGAGCAAGAAAATCAAATATCAAATAGGGATTTAAGAATGATCGAATTGAAAAATTGGATTGATTATTTAAATGAAAATTAAATCTAAGCAACAAATAATAGAACATTTTATTTCAGGTAATAAACCAGATCAATTTATTGGTGTTGAGAATGAAAAATTTCTATTTAAAAAAAAAAGTAATGAAAGGGCAGATTACTCTGATTTATTAAAAATTTTCAATTTTTTTATCTCAAAATTTAATTGGGAACCTATTAAAGAAGATGAAAATATTATTGGTTTAAAAAAAAATGGAAAAATGATTACTCTAGAACCAGGAAATCAAATAGAATTATCTGGTAGTCAATTATCTAATATTCATGAAGTCTGTTCCGAGTCATATGAATTTCAAGAAAAATTAAATTTAGCATGTGAAAACTTTGATTTAAAAACTTTATCAGTAGGCTTCGACCCATTTTCGAGTATTGATAAAATTCCAAATAATCCAAAAAAAAGATACAGAGTAATGACAAAAGAAATGCCAAAAAATGGTTCTCTAAGCTTAGAAATGATGTATCAAACAGCTGGTACTCAGATAAATATTGACTACAAGAATGAAGAAGATTTTAAAAAAAAATTTAAAGTTGCATCTTATCTAACACCAATAAGCATCGCATTATTTTCTAATTCTGCAATCAAAGAAAACAAATTCAGTGGTTATTTATCTTATCGTTCGAAAGTTTGGCAAAACACTTCTAGAGCTGGATTGCCAGAAATTTTTCTTGAAGAAATGTCTTATGAAAAATATGCAGATTTTGTTTTAAATTATCCACTGTTATTTTATCAAAAAAATAACGAATATTTATTTCCGGATGGTAAAACATATTCCGATTTAATAAAACAAGATGAAGCTGACAAAAGTAATCTTGAATTGCATCTATCAACAATTTTTACCGAAGTAAGATTGAAAAGCTACATAGAAATAAGATCTTTGGATGCATGCGAATGGGACTGTCATTGTGCTGGTCCTGCATTTTTAATTGGCCTTCTTTATGGAAATTTAAATGAAGCATATGAAATTATAAATAAATGGAAAAAAAAAGACATTTTAGAAGCATATTTTAATAGTCCATCAAAAGGTTTTGGTACAGAAATAGAAGGGAAAAGTATTTTAGATTGGTCGGATATTTTTTTAAAATTATCAAAAGAGGGATTAAAATTTAGAAATCAATTAAACTCAAAAAAAAATAATGAAGAAATATATCTTAAAAATGTGAGTAGCATGATCACTAAAAAAAGTACAAAAGCTGAGGATTCACTTAAAAATCTAAATCAATGAAAAAAATTATAGCAATACAATCTAACAACCTAAAAACAATTAATCCATTAACAGATACGTCTTTACAATTAGCAATTGAGGCTCAAAAAAGAGGTTTTAAAGTTTTTTGGTATGAAGCTGATAATTTAAGTATAATAAATTCTAAACTCCAAGCTCAAGGACATCTGGTATATTTTTTTGAAGGTAAAAAAAATTTTTATAAAATAAATAAAAAAATTAAATTTAATATTTCAAAAGCTGCTTTTATTTTAATAAGGCAAAATCCACCATTTGATATGAATTATATTAATTCTACATATTTTTTGGATAATATTGATCAAAAAAAAGTTATTAATAATCCATCTGCGATAAGAAATGTATCTGAAAAATTTTACTCTTCACGATTTTTAAGATTTATGCCTCCGACTATTTTTTCAAATAGTATTGAGGACATCCATAAACATTACAAAAAATATAAGAAAATCGTAATAAAACCTTTAGATGGTTACGCAGGAAAAAATATACTCTTTTTAACAAAAAAATTTTCTAAGCCAAAAGTATCTTTGTTTATTAAAAAATATAATTATTTGATGGTCCAAAAATATTTAAATAAAGTAAAATTTGGAGACAAAAGAGTATTTATAATTAAGGGTAAAGTTAAAGGCGCAATTAAAAGAGTTCCAAGAGCAGGATCTAACTTATCAAATATTTCACAAGGTGGAACAGCATTTAAAACTGGCTTAAGTAAAAAAGAATTAAAAATTTCCTCATTAATCAGCAAAAGTTTAATAAAAGATAAAATTTATTTTGCAGGAATAGATTTAATTGATGGCTACCTAATTGGAGATATAAACGTTACATCTCCAACTGGATTACCTCAGTTTAAAGATCTTACAGGAAAAAATTTAGCAAAAGATTTTTGGGATGGTTTAGGTTTAAAATAATCCTTCTATATCACCTTTTTTATTTAGTTTTATTTTATCAGCGGCAGGGACTCTTGGTAAACCAGGCATTGTCATAATTGATCCACAAACTACAACAATAAACTCAGCACCAGATGATAATCTTACCTCTCTTATAGAAATTTCATGATCTGTAGGAGCTCCTTTTAATTTAGGATCAACTGAAAAACTGTACTGAGTTTTAGCTATACAAACGGGTAATTTTCCATATCCATTATCCTCAAATATTTTCAACTGTTTTTTAACGTTTTCATCTGAAGTAATTGAACTTGCTTTGTATATCTCCTTTGCAATTGTTTCCACTTTACTCCACAATGATTGATTATCTTCATATAAAAACTTAAAATTTTTCTTTTTTGAAACTTTGCATATCTTAACAACTTTTTTAGCTAAATCTTTTGCACCCTTTCCACCATCTGCCCAATGTGTAGACTCACTGACTTCAACCTTTTGACTTTTGCAAAAATCTTTTACAGCGGATATTTCTTTTTTTGTATCTAAAATGAAACTATTAACAGCTACAATTGGCGTTAATCCAAATTTTTTTATATTACTTATATGTCTTTCCAAATTTACCAAACCTTTTTTAAGTGCTTCAACATTTTCGTTTTTTAAATTTTCTTTTTCAACACCTCCATGCATTTTTAAGGCTCTTATTGTTGCAACAATAACCACACAACTTGGTTTTAAGTTTGATTTTCTACATTTAATATCTAAAAATTTTTCAGCACCTAGATCTGCGCCAAACCCAGCCTCTGTAACAACATAGTCAGCAAGTTTTAAAGCAGACTTTGTTGCAATTACCGAATTACATCCATGTGCAATATTAGCAAAAGGTCCTCCATGGATTAATGCAGGATTATTTTCTAAAGTTTGGGTTACGTTCGGTCTTATTGCATCTTTTAAAAGAACAGTCATTGGTCCTTGGGCATTTAGATCTTTTGCATAAATAGGTTTGCCATCGGTATTGTATGCGATTGTTATATTTCCGATTCTTTTTTCTAAATCTTTTAGATCATTTGATAGGCAAAAAATTGCCATGACCTCTGATGCAACTGTGATATCAAATCCATCTTCCCTAGGGAATTCTTTTGCAACACCTTTAGTATTTATATTTATGAATCTTAAAGCTCTGTCATTCATATCCACAACTCTTTTCCAAACAATTCTATTATCGTCAATTTTAAGTTTGTTACCCCAATAGATGTGATTATCAATTAATGCAGATAGCAAATTGTGAGCTGATGTAATGGCATGAAAGTCTCCAGTAAAATGTAAATTAATCTGTTCCATAGGTACTACTTGAGCATAACCTCCTCCAGCAGCCCCTCCCTTCATACCAAACGATGGTCCGAGACTAGGCTCTCTTAAACATACTATTGATTTTTTACCAATTTTGTTAAGGCCATCATGTAACCCAACAGAGGTAGTTGTTTTTCCCTCTCCCGCTGGAGTAGGAGTAATAGCGGTTACTAAAATCAGATGTCCATCTTTTTTATTTTTTAATTTATTTAAGTATTCAAGGTTTATTTTAGCAATATGTCTACCCATAGGACTAAAGCTGCTATTATTATCAGGAACTTTGATTTTGCCTAAAATATCCTTAATAGGCTTCATTTTTGCGGCTCTTGCTATTTCGATGTCTGATTTGACTGCGCCCATATATGCTTTCTTTAAGCTTTATATTATGGAACAGATTTCTATACTTTATTATATAATTTTTAAAGAAATAAATTAAAATTAGTTATAATAATTTATGCAAAAATATTCATTTTTAAGCTTAATAAAAAATGCATTCTCAGGTCATAAAGGTTGGGAAGTTGCTTGGAAAGATCCAACACCAAAAAAAGAATATGACGTCGTCATAATTGGGGGCGGGGGTCATGGCTTAGCCACAGCATATTATTTAGCTAAAGAACACAAAATTACAAATATTGCCGTTATAGAAAAAGGATGGATTGGTGGTGGAAATGTTGGGAGAAATACAACTATTATAAGATCAAATTATATGCACGATGAGAACGGTCTTTTTTATGAGAAAGGGATGGACTTGTGGAGAAGTATGTCTCAAGATTTAAACTTTAATATAATGTTCTCCCCAAGAGGAATTATTAATCTTGCACATTCCGATGCGCAAATGAATGCATATGCAAGAAGAGGAAACTCTATGAGATTAAATGGTATTGATGCAGTATTGCTCGATAGAGAAGAAGTAAAAAAGAAAGTTCCAGTTTTAGATTTTTCTGACAATGTGAGGTTCCCAATATTCGGAGCACTGATGCAACCTAGTGCTGGAACTGCTAGACACGATGCCGTTGCTTGGGGTTACGCAAGACAAGCTGACTCAATGGGAGTAGACATTATCCAGCATTGCGAAGTTACTGGATTTGATATTAGTAATGGAAAAATGCAAGGAATTAAAACCTCAAGAGGAGATATTAAAACTAAAAAAGTTGGTTTATGTGTTGCTGGTAGCACCTCAATTTTAGCAGAAATGTTAAATATGACATTGCCAATTGAAACTCATTTACTGCAAGCTTGTGTTTCTGAACCAATCAAACCAATTCTTGATCATGTAGTAACTTTTGGCGCTGGACATTTTTATTGTAGTCAATCTGACAAAGGTGAGATGGTAATGGGAGGAGATTTGGATGGATATAATAGTTACGCGCAGAGAGGAAATTTACCAACACTTCAACATGTATTGACAGAAGGAATTGCGATGTTCCCATTTTTAAGTAAGTTAAATATGCTAAGAACCTGGGGCGGTATAATGGATATGTCAATGGATGGATCTCCAATAATTGATAAAACTCATATTGCAGGATTGTATTTAAATTGTGGATGGTGTTATGGTGGATTTAAAGCAACACCAGCATCAGGTTTTACTTTTGCACATACAATAGCACAAGATAGAGTTCACGAATTAAACGCTGGTTTTAGACTAGATAGATTTAGCACTGGTCATCTCATAGATGAAAAAGGTCTTGGAACAAAAACTTGGATTTCTTAAATGCTTTACATCAAGTGCCCACATTGTGGATTACGATCTCAAAATGAATTTGCATATGGTGGAGACGCTTCAGTAAAAAGACCAGAACTTAATAAAGAGATTTCAGATCAAGAGTGGGATGAGTTTGTATATTTAAGAAAAAGCCCAAGAGGAAAACATTTAGAACTTTGGCATCATGTATCTGGTTGTAGACAATGGATAAAAGTTCTTAGAGATACCTCAACCCATGAAATATTTAATACTTATAAATCAGAAGAAAAAGTTGGATAATGGTACAAAATTATAGATTAGATAAAATCGGATTAGTAAATAGAGAAAAAAAACTCTCATTTAAATTTAATGGAAAAAAATATTTTGGCTATGAGGGAGATACGCTTGCATCTGCTTTAATTGCTAATGGTGTTCATTTAGTAGGAAGAAGTTTTAAATATCATAGACCAAGAGGTTTTTTTGGTGCAGGTGTCGACGAGCCGTACGCTATAGTTCAATTATATAGAAATGGCGAAACAGAACCAAACGTAAGAGCAACTGAACAGGAATTATTTGAGGGTTTAGAGGCGAAGAGCGTAAATTGTTGGCCAAGCGTAAATTTTGATATTGGTGCAATAAATAATTTTTTAAATATATTTTTACCAGCAGGTTTTTATTATAAAACTTTTATGTGGCCAAGAAGCTTTTGGTACAGAATATATGAACCATTTATCAGAAAAGCAGCAGGTTTTGGCGTTGCATCAAAAGAACATGACAAGGAAAGATATGAACATAAATATGAGTATTGTGATTTATTAATTGCTGGATCTGGACCCTCTGGATTGGCAAGTGCTTATGCTGCAGCAAAAAATGGTGCAAGAGTTATTCTTGCTGAAGATAAGCCTAGATTTGGTGGAAGTTTATTAACATCAGATGTGAGTATTAATAATCAAAGTGGAAAAGAATGGGCTGATAATATTATTACAGAACTTAAAGGAATGACAAATGTAACTGTTAAAAATAGAGCTCAAATTTTCGGTTACTATGATCACAATATGCTAGTAATGTCTGAAAGATTGACAGACCATTTGCCAAAATCTGAAGAATTTACTCCTAAACAAAGACTTTGGTATATAAGAGCAAAACAAGTAGTAATTTCCTCAGGATCAATAGAAAGACCAATTGTTTTTGGAAACAATGATACACCTGGAGTAGTCTTAGCATCTGCAGCTAAGGAATACATGAAAGTTTATGGAGTTTTAGTCGGAAAAAAACCTATTGTATTTACTAACAATGATAGTGCTTATGAAACTGCTATCGAGTTTAAAAAAAATAATATTAATCCAATTGTATTGGATAGTAGACAGGACAGTAACTCAGAAATAGTTAAAGAAGCAAAGTCTCTTGGTATAGATATTAAATTTTCTCATGTTGTAGTTGCAGCCAAAGGTTATAAGAAAGTAAAATCTTGTGATATTGCAGAAATATCTGAAGATAAGCAAAATTTAAATCAAATTAAAAACATTGAATGTGACTGTATTTGTGTCTCTGGTTTTTGGACCCCAACTATTCATCTTGCGTCTCAATCAGGAGGTAAGACAAAATTTAAAGAAGAAATCGATGCTTTTGTGCCAGATAAATCGAAACAAAAAGAAGTAACCTTGGGTTCTGCAAATGGAGTATTTACTTTAGAAGAAACATTGAAAACTTCTTTTGACAAGGGTTTTGAATTATCTAAAGAAATTACGAATAATAACAATAGCCAGCAAATACCAAAAGTTTCAGAAAAAAAACACTCTAAACACGATAAGTTTTGGTGTGTTCCGTTACCAAAAGGAAAAAAATATAAAAGATTTTTAGATTTTCAGAATGATGTTGCTGTATCAGATATAGAACTTGCAATTAGAGAGGGCTATAGATCTATTGAGCACGTAAAACGCTATACAACGTTAGGTATGGCTACCGATCAAGGAAAAACAAGTAATCTTAATGGATTACAATTAGTATCAAATATAGAAAATAAAGTTGTTCCAGCAGTAGGACACACAACATTTAGACCACCTTATACACCAATTTCTATTGGAGCTATTGTAGGAAGAGAAATTGGAAAACACTCTAAACCAACAAGAAAATCTCCAATGCATAATTGGCATGAAAAAAATAATGCAGTTTTTGTTGATGCTGGCGTTTGGTTACGACCAAGATACTATAAAAAAGGAAATGAAGGATTATTTGAAGCCTCTAAAAGAGAAGCTGAAAACGTTCGAAAAAATGTTGGCGTTTGTGATGTAACAACGCTTGGAAAAATAGA